>JASHXJ010000617.1 GCA_030043595.1 Trebonia sp. | reverse complement strand
TGCTGGCGCTGCCGCTGACGCTCGCTCCGGTGCGGGCGGTGCGCGGCGGGGCGTCCGGCCCCGCGCTGATCGCGACACTGGGGCAGACGGGGCGGCTCCAGCTGGCGTTCGGCCTGGCGCTCACGGTGGGCCTGGCGATCCACGGCTGAGCCCTCGCGGCCGTCCCGGCTGAGCCGGCCCGGGGTCCGCGGCCGAGTCCCGGTGGGCACATCAAGTGTGTGCATGCACAGCTGCCTCAGCTAGGATGACAGCGCCGCCCGAATTAATGCGGATGCACCGTACTGGCTGGGGTGACGCGGTAATCTGCGGACGAATCCTGGTTTGGGAGTCATGGGCGGGGAGCCATCGATCCAACGGGTTCCAATCGCTATTGACGGATTCAAGGGAGGGGTGTCTGGGTGTCTGAGCCGCGTGAGATGGATTCCCGCGACACGCGCTGGAACGACCAGGCACGATTCCTCGAGGAGCTGCGTGACCTCCGGGACCACGCGGGCCTCGGCCACGCCGAGCTAGCGGCACGCGCGCACTATCCATGCGACGTGATCAGTGCCGCCGAGGCGGGGCCGTCGCTGCCCGACCTGCCGGTCCTGTCGGCCTACGTCCGCGCCTGCGGAGGCACCTTCGGGGAGTGGGAGGACCGGTGGCGCGCGCTGACCGGCTGCCCAGCCAGCCCCCTGCTGCCGGCCCGGACAGCCGGATGCTCGGAGGCGGCGACTGCGGGAGCGCGCATCGGCGCCACCTCGGCCGCTGCCGACGCTCACGATCCGGCGCTTGTGATGGCGGCGCTGAGCAGGGTCGCGGACGAAATGGCCGCTTCGCCGGCTGCCCCGTCGCAGTCCTCTGCTTCGGCGTCGTGGTTTACGCCCGCTCCGCAGGATCTGCCTGACTGGCCGTCCGGCGCGGCAGGCTCGCTGGTAGCGGACGCGGCGGTGCCGGACACGATGGCCGCTGTCTGGGTACCGGATCCGGTAGCGCCGGCGCCGAGGCAGGACTACTGGGCGCCGGGCGGTGTCGGATGGGACCCGGCAACGGCGATGCCCGCCGGTGCGGCAGCGGCCGCTGCCGCTGAGGCGTTCCGCGCGCAGCCGGCGGCCGACGTGCCGCCCGCGCAAGCAGCGGTGCCGACCTCGGTGCCTGTGCCGGCGCCGGCTGGTTACGCTGGCCGGGTCACCGCCGCGGGTTCGCGGCGCGCCGGGCCGTCCCGCATGGCACTCGCCGCGATCATCGCCGCGGTGCTACTCCTGGTCGTCGCCGTGGCGGCGCTCGTCTTCTGACCGGGAGTCGGTGTCACCGGGAGCTGACGGCGGCGTCCCGCCATTGGCGGCACTGAACGCGGTGGCGTCGCCGGTGCCGTTCCCCGCGCCCGTCAGGTCCGGAAGCGCGATCCCGGCCACCGCGAGCGCCGCCGCCGCACGCTGGCCGGCCTCCACCGCGGTGGTCGCGGCGATCGCGGCTCTGTCCGCGCCGGTGACGTCGCCGGTGACGTCGGGAGCGGCGGGCACGGTGGTGCCCGGGCCGGCGCCGGCGGTGACCTCCGCGGCCGCCGTTCCGCCGAACGCGGATGTCACCGCCTTCAAGGCCGTCGTCACCTCGCTGGGGATGACCCAGAACGTGTTTCCCGCCCCCTGCGCCAGCTGCGGCAGCGTCTGCAGGTACTGGTAGGCGAGCAGCTTCGGGTCGGGGTCGTTGCGGTGAATCGACTGGAACACGTGCGTAATCGCCTGCGCCTGGCCTTCGGCGCGCAGGATGGACGCCTGCTTGTCGCCTTCGGCACGAAGGATCGCGCTCTGCTTGTCGCCGTCGGCGGTCAGGATCGCCGACTGCCTGGTCCCCTCGGCGGTGAGGATGGCGGCGCGCTTCTCGCGCTCGGCCCGCATCTGCTTCTCCATCGCGTCCTTGACCGACTTCGGCGGGTCGATCGCCTTGATCTCCACGCGGGTGACGCGGATCCCCCACTTGCCCGACGCGTCGTCGAGAACCCCGCGCAGCAGGGTATTGATCTTGTCGCGCGAGGTCAGCGTCTGCTCCAGGTCCATCGAGCCGATCACGCTGCGCAGCATCGTCGCGGTGAGCTGCTCGATCGCCTGAATGTAGTTGACGATCTCGTAATCGGCCGCCCGTGGGTCTGTCACCTGGAAGAACAGCACGGTGTCGATCTGCACGACAAGGTTGTCCTCGGTGATGACCGGCTGACCCGCGAAGGAGACCACCTGCTCCCGCAGGTCGATCAGGGGTTTGACGCGGTCGACGAACGGGATGATGAAGTTCATCCCTGGCTCGAGTGTCTTGCGGTACCGCCCGAAGCGCTCGACGTTCCGTGCCCGGGCCTGTGGCACGATGCGGACCGAGCGGAGCACCGTGAGGAGGACGACGAGGGCGATTACCGCGGCAATGATGATGTCTGCCAGAGCCGCCATGATTACTCCCGGGGGTAGACGAGGGCGGTGGCGCCGTCGATCTGCATCACATCGACCATGCGGCCTACCGGGATGACCAGCGTCTCGTCGTAGGAGCGCGCCGACCACACCTCACCGCCGATGCGGACCCGCCCGCCCTGCCCGGTAACCTCTTCGAGCACGCTGGCGGACCGTCCGACAAGAGCGGCTGGGCCTGTCTTGAGCAGCGGGGGCTGCTTGATATGACGCCGTGCGACGGGAAGAACGAAGCCGAGGCCCGCCGCCGACGCCACGACGAACGCCAGCAGCTGGAACGGCAGCGCGAGATGCAGCGCGCCCACGGCGGCGGCGACAAGCGCGCCCACCGCGATGATGCCAAGCGCGAACGTGGTGGTCATCAGCTCGGCCACGCCGAGGACGGCCGCCACGATCAGCCAGACGATCCATGCCATCATGGCCGCTCCGCAGGCGAACTTCCCATGCGGCGCGGGAGCGCCGCAAAAGCGGTTGGCCCGGGCAAATTGCTCGTGCCACTAACCAGCGTAGTCCGCTCCGCAAATGTCGCACCAGCGGAGCACCCGGCCGCCGCCCGGGTGGAACAAAGATTATGGAACAAGGACAATTGTCCGGCTGTGACCGTCCGTGCGCCCCGGCCCGCCTACACTCGTGGGTGGGGACGAGTGCCGCGGGCTGGTTCCGGACGCCGACCAGACGGTACTTGACATGCGCAGCGGTCGGCCGCCGTTCGCACGCCAACAGGTCAGTGTCCAGGAGGTACCGGGTGAATCGTCGGGACAGCGGACCCGGCCAGGGCACGCAGGGCCGAGCCGCCGACGGCGGGTATCTCGACGGCGACGGCTGGGCGCAGGGCTACCCGGACGACCCGTACCTGAACTCGGGCGCCTATGCCGTCGACCCCGGCTACCGTGCCTACGCGGGCGGGCGCACCCGCCCGGGCGACATCCCCGCCGGACCGCCGCGCACCCGCCCGGAGCGCATGCCGCCCCGCCCGGGGTTCCCGCCCCGGCCACCCCGG
>JASHXJ010000616.1 GCA_030043595.1 Trebonia sp. | reverse complement strand
CCGGTAACTCGGCCTGTTCCAGAGCGGTCTGCATTGGCCGGAACTTTACCTGCGTCTCCGCCAGTTCGGCGGCCGGGTCGGAGCCCGCTACGATGCCGCACCCGGCGAAGAGCCGTGCCCGGTTTCCGGCGAGCTGCGCGCAGCGCAGCGCGATGCCCCACTCGCCGTTCCCGCTCGCGTCCATCCAGCCGACAGGTCCGGCGTACCGTTCCCTGTCCATGCTCTCGAGTTCCCTGATCAGCTCCACCGCGGCATCTGTCGGGGTCCCGCCCACCGCGGCGGTGGGGTGCAGCGCCCCGGCGAGGGCGAGCGCGGAGCGGTTCTCGGCGAGCGTGCCGTGCACGCGGGTGGCGAGATGCTGGACGTTGGCGTACTTGACCAGCTCGGGCGAGGGCGAGACGTCCAGGGTCCGGCACAGCGGGGCGAGCGCCTCCCGCAGCGACGCGGCCGCGTACAGGTGCTCCTCGTTCTCCTTCACCGACCCGACCAGCTCCGCCGCGAGCTTCGCGTCCGCTTCGGCGGTCGCGCCGCGCGGCATCGTGCCCGCGAGGACCAGCGAGCTCACCTCGCTGCCGTCCCTGCGGATCAGCAGCTCGGGCGTGGCGCCGACCAGGCCGGCGCACGCGAACGTGAAGCAGTCCGGGTACCGGGCGGCCAGCCGGCGCAGCAGCACCCGCGCGTCGATCGGCGCGCCGGCAAACGCGTACAGGTCCCGGGCGAGCACCACCTTGCGCAGGTCGCCGCGGGTGATCCGGCCCACGGCCGTGGCGACGATGTGCTCCCACTCCGGCGCCGACAGCGACCCGTCATGCCAGCGGATCTCTTCTGAGTCAGGGGGGAATGGGGGGACGGACAGTCCCCTCATGCGGGGGGTCACCGGGGGGTCGTCCCCCGGGGAAAGAACAGTCGTCAGCCACGCGGTCCCGCTGTCGTCCCTGCCCAGGACGGCGCGCGGCACGATGAGCACGGAACCTTCCGCGCAGTCGTCGAACGTGAAGCTGCCGAACGCGACGAGCCCGGAGCCTGGGCGGCCGGCCTCGTCGCGGACATCCGCGCCCTCGAAGACCTCGCGCAGCCATTTCTCGCCGGCGGTGAACCTGTCCTCCCCGGCGGGCAGCGTGACCCGGGCCGCCTCTCCCCAGCCGGCCAGGCCCGCGCCGTGCCGTATCCAGGCGAGGGCCGCGGGCTCGGGGAGCCGGCTGAGCAGATCGCCCGGATCGGGGACCACCGTGCTGCGCACCACGAGGTGCTCGCCGCCGTAGTCCCCGCCCGGCTGTCCGTCGGTGTCGCGATAGTTCCCGTACGGCTCTGCCATGAGAGGCAATTGTAATGGTCAGCTAAGTAATGGCGGCCGAGTGGGCCGCGCCGCCGATCCTTTCTGCCGTTCGTTTAGGCCCGGGCACCCCCGCTGCCTGCGTTGTCAGTCGCGTGGCGCGAGCATCCGGGCCATGGCCGGAAGGACGCCAGGGGCGACCCGGCAGTACACCCAGGTGCCACGGCGCTCGGAGATAATCAGGCCCGCCTCCCTGAGCTTCTTCAGGTGATGGCTGACCGTCGGCTGTGAGACGCCCACGTTCTGTATGTCGCAAACGGAGGCTTCCCCGCTGTGGTGCGCGGCGACCCGGGAGAAGAGCCGGAGCCGGACCGGATCGGCAAGCGCCTTGAACATGCCAGCCATGCGTTCGGCCTCCGCCGCCGAAAGCTCTGCCGCGCCGAGCGGCGGGTAAGCAAACTCAACGGTGCCCGCAGTCATAAGTTCCGTCGGATTCGTCATAGGTAAATACTCACGCGCAACACCGACCTCCTGCTACCGATCCGGCGATAACGTGACATCACGTATATCTGAGACTCTCTGCATGACCGCGAACCTATTCGGCCGCGTATTCTTATCCGCATCCCCGCCTGCCACACGGCGCTCTCGCCTGCGGCTTTGCTCTACTGGCCGCAGAGTACGGCCGGTCGATAAGTAGCAAGTTTTCGCCGCGCCCCAAATGGTTACCGAGAGGTAGCCAAATGAGCCCGGCCGGCGCGGTTTCGAAGCGGCCACCTAGCGTCACAACAGTCACTCCGGAGCCTGCAGACCCGAAATCCAGCCACTGCCAGCGGGCTAGGCCCGGCACACGCTACAGGAGAGTGAGCTGTTCGGGCCTGGCCGTCTCGGCAGGCGGCCGCGCGGGCGCGGACCTGGCGGCGGGCCGGGCGCCGGACTGGATCGCCCTGGCCTGGCGCGGGTTCCGGCGGCCGACGCCGTACCGGCTGGCCAGCTCCCCGACCTGCGCGGCGATCCGGGCCTGGTACTCCTTCGGCGCGTACGCGCCCCGACGGTAGAGCGCCGCGTACCGGTCGGCCAGTTCCGGGTGCGCTGTGTGCAGCCAGCGCAGGAACCACTCCCGGGTACCGGGCCGCAGGTGCAGCACGATCGGCGTGACATGCGTGGCTCCCGCCGCCGCGATCTGCTTCACGGCGGCGTCGAGCTGGGCGGGGGAGTCGGAAAGGTACGGGACGACCGGGCCCATCAGCACCCCGCAGGGCAGTCCGTTGTCGTTGAGCGCGGCGCAGGCCTCCAGGCGCCGCTCCGGTGCCGGGGTGCCGGGCTCGATAGCCCGCCACAGCTCTTTGTCGACAAAGGCCGCCGAGACGTTCAGCCCGACGTCGGTCACCTCGGCCGCCTCGAGCAGCAGGTCGAGGTCGCGCAGGATCAGCGTTCCCTTCGTCAGGATCGAGAACGGGTTGGCCGCGTCCCGCAGCGCGGCGACGATCCCGCGCATGAGCTGGTAGCGCCCTTCGGCCCGCTGATAGCAGTCGACGTTCGTGCCCATCGCGATGTGCTCGCCCGCCCAGCCCGGCGAGGCGAGCTTCTTGCGCAGCAGCTCAGGCGCGTTGACCTTGACCACGACCTTCGAGTCGAAGTCATGCCCGGCGTCCAGGTCCAGGTACGTATGCGTGTTCCGCGCGAAGCAGTAGGCACACGCGTGCTGGCATCCCCGGTAGGGGTTGATCGTCCAGCGGAACGGGACGCGGGAGGCCTCGGGCACCCGGCTGACGATGGACTTCGCCTGGATCTCGTAGAACGTCATGCCGCGGAACCCGGGCGTGTCGAACGTCCGCACGACGGCACCGCGTTCGAACATGGGCACCTGCCCGCCGTTCTCCGGGGACGGAGAGCCGGCACTGTCGTCGAGCCGCAGGTTGTCCCAGCGCATGGGCACTAGTCTAGAACGGCTATTCGAGTCTGGCAAACACCTGTTCTACTCCGGGCCGACTTCTGGTGTGCCCACTACTCTTTGGTGCTATTGGTGGTACGTTGGGTAGTCGTGGCTGGCGTGTTCCAAAAAGACCCGGGAACAAAGTCAGAACGATTGGATAAACCTCCCTCCGTGGGGGATAGTAAGAGAGTTCCCAGTAGCGCTCGGAACACGGAGGTATGGCGCCATGGCGCTGTCAATGGACGAGCAGCGCATGCTCGCCGAGATTGAGCGGCGGCTGTCGGCTGAGGACCCGGGGCTCGCCACCCGGCTGTCCTCGTTCCGGCGGCCCGGCCCGGTCGGCAAGCTCCGCTCCCCACGGGGGCGGGTCATCGGGACGATGTTCACGGTCGCTCTGGTGGCCGTCATCTCGATGATGGTCTACGCCATGGTCCCCTTCCGCGCGCACAATCCGAAGACGACGAGCAGCCCGCAGGCATCGGGCCGCCCCGGCATCAGCGCGCCCGCGCGTACCGGGCTAACGCCCTCGGCTGCTACCCACTCAGGCGCCACGACGACCAGCACGCGTGCCACGCCGGCCGGCACGGGCCAGGCGACGACGCCGAAGGCCGCGACGGTCAAGGTCGCGACGCCGAAGGCAGGGACTCAGGTCACCCGCCCGGCCGCGCACGCCGGGACACCCGCCCCCGCGCATACCTAGCCGGCCGCGCTGGCAGTCGCCTTACGTTACGAGTCCCGCCAGAGCTGGACCAGGTACCGCTCTACGCCCTCGAGCTTGCGCTTCTCGCGCTGGAACTCGTCGCTCAGCGGGTCTTTGAGCTGGCTGAACAGGTCGTCGTACAGCTGCACGACAGTCTCGCGGTGGCGGGCGTACACCCGCACCTCGTAGTCGCCGACCCCGCCGGACAGCCGCAGCCGCGACACCGCGGTTCCCGCCGACCCCATGTCGACGGACAGCTGCCCGCGCAGGTACAGCCGCGCCTTGCCCTCCTCGTCCCAGGCGTCGGGAAGCATCGGCTGGCCGTCCCATTCCTCGAGCACAAGGCGGACGTCGATATCCTCTTGCAGGCTGCCCACGAACAGCTGCTCCCGGCTGGCGGACACGAGGACGCCGATCGGCGGCAGCGGCCCCCCGGGGGCGTCCAGGTCCGCCTCCGGGTCGTGAATACGGAACATGCGGTGGTCCGGGAAAATGGGCATGACCAGCTGCAGAAGCCTGCGGCTCACGTATCCCCCCTCGGGCACGCTGCCACCTCACTAATCACGCATATAGCAATGCTCGCAGCCGGTAATTACGGCACCTCGCATAAATGTAGACCGAGACATCCCGGCGTGCAGCCGGAACGCCTGCGGAGGATTCACCCAGTCACGGATGCGTGACCTATTGACTACTCGGTGCATCCATGTAGTGTCATATCCGGATATAACACTCGCCGATCCCCCCTAGGCGGTGCGCAATGCGTTCGGTTCCGGCTGCCCAACTGCAACTACAGAACGCGCCTGAACGATCACTATCAGCTACAATGCCTGCGGTCGGGAGCGGCAGGCGCGACCTCGTGCTCGCCGTTTGCTGCAGCGCGCTGTTCATGGTCGGCCTGGACAACACGATCGTCAACGTCGGGCTGCCCGCCATCGGGGCGACGCTGCACACCACGGTCGCCGGCCTGCAGTGGACGGTCGCCGGGTACACCATCGTGCTGGCCAGCCTGCTCATGTTCTCCGGTGCCGCCGCCGACCGGATCGGCCGCCGCACGATCTTCCAGTGCGGCCTGGCGCTGTTCACGCTGGGTTCCTGGCTGTGCAGCCTGGCGCCCGGCCTGAGCGCTCTGATCGCGTTCCGGCTGCTGCAGGGGATCGGCGGCTCGATGCTGAACCCGGCGGCGCTCGGCATCATCACGAACACGTTCACCGCGCCCGCCGAGCGGGCGAAGGCCATCGGGGTGTGGGACGGGGTGTTCGGGCTGTCGATGGCGCTCGGCCCGGTGGCAGGCGGGATCCTGATCGGCGCCGTCGGCTGGCGGGGGATCTTCTGGGCGAACATCCCGGTCGGCCTGGCCGCCATCGCGCTGACCGCGCTGTTCGTACCGGAATCGCGCGCCGCGCGCGGCCGCCGCGCCGACCCCGCGGGCCAGGTCCTGGTGATCGTCATGCTCGGCTCGCTCGCCTACGCCATCATCCAGGGGCCGGGCTCCGGCTGGTTCTCGCCGCAGATCACCGGCTTTTTCGCGCTGTCCATGATCGCGCTGGCGGTCCTGCTCAGGTACGAGCCGCGCAGGCAGGAGCCGCTGATCGACTTCCGGCTGTTCCGCAGCGTACCGTTCAGCGCCGCCGTCCTGACCGCGGTCTGCGCGATCGCGGCGACCGCCGGCTTCCTCTTCCTCACCACGCTGTACCTGCAGGACGTGCGCGACTTCTCCGCGGCGCAGGCCGGCCTGACGATCTTGCCGATGCCGGTCACGATGGCGCTGTGCGCCCCGCTGTCCGGCCGGATTCTCGCCAGGCGCGGCCCGCGCATCCCGCTCGTGGCCGCCGGCGCCGCGCTCACCCTGGCAAGCGCGGCCCTGTCCCGGCTCACCGGCACCTCGGGCCCGCTGTTCATGATCGCCGTCTACGGCCTGTTCGGCGTCGGCGTCGGCATGGTCAGCTCGGCGATCACCAACGGCGTCATGTCCGGAGTGCCGAAGTCCCAGGCCGGCGTCGCCTCAGGGATGAACTCGGCCAGCCGCCAGCTCGGCACGTCGCTCGGCGTCGCCATCGTCGGGTCGGTGCTCGCCGCGTCGCTGCGCGGCTCCATGCACGCGGGCTTCCTCGGCGCCGCGCATGCCAGCTGGTGGGTGATGGCGGGCTGCGGCTACGCCGTCCTGCTGCTCGGGATCATCTCCACGACAAGCTGGGCGAAGGCCACTGTCGCACGGGCAGCACCGGAGTCGTGAACAGCCGCCAGGGACCGTTCGGTATAAGCGGCCGCAACCGCACGAGCCGCCGCAGCAGCCTCCGCCGCCCCCAGCCGAAGTACGGCCGGCCGCAAGGCCCCCGACAGCCACAGTGGATAGCAGCTTCACTGTGTCGTCGTGCCCCTGCGGGCAGGTGCACGGCGCCGACGACTCGCTCATCGGCCGGTTCAGCTCGAACGTGTCGCCGCAGGCACGGCAGCGGTACTCATAGCGTGGCACGGAAGGGATTTTACTCCGGGGTCGTGCTCAGGGCATTATCCGGAACGGGCAGGGGCTCTTCTTCCTCGAAGATGAACTGCTTGCCGCGGAACCACGAGACCGCTGCGGCGAGCACCGACATGACCGCTGCCGCGGTGAACACGATCGTGAGCCCGTGGTGGAACGGCCCGGAGATGAGGGTCGGGAAGAACTGCCGTCCGGTCAGCACCGCGACGTCGTGCGCGGGCAGCGTGTGCAGCAGGCCGGTTGGCGCGAGCAGGTTCCGGACCGGGTTGTAGCCGAGCATCGCGGCGAACACGGTGGACACCGGCGGCAGGTGCGCGATCGAGCTCGCCTGCGCCAGCGGCACGCCACGCGCGGTGAGCCCGCCGGTCAGCGTGTGCGGCAGGGTGTCCGCCAGGCCCGCGATCATCAGCGAGAAGAAGATGCCGATCGACAGCGACATGCCCGAGTTCTGGAAGGTCGACCGCATGCCGGACGCCGCGCCGCGGTGGCGGGCGGGGACGCTGGACATGATGGCGGAGGTGTTCGGCGAGGTGAACAGGCCGGAGCCTACCCCGTTGCCGAAGATGATCAGGGCGAATGCCCAGTACGGGAAGTCGATCGGCAGCAGCATGAGGCCGACGAAGCACGCGCCCGCGACCAGCAGGCCCGCGGTGGCGAACGGGCGCGAGCCGTACCTGTCCGACAGCACGCCCGAGATCGGGCCCGCGATGAGGAACCCGCCGGTCAGCGGCAGCATGTAGATGCCCGCCCACAGCGGGGTGACGGTGAAGTCGTAGCCGTGCAGCGGCAGCCAGATCCCGGCCAGCCAGATCACCAGCATGAACTGCAGCCCGCCGCGGGCGATCGCGCCGAGCAGGCTGGCGATGTTGCCGGCCGCGAACGCGCGGATCCGGAACAGCTTCAGCCGGAACATCGGGTCGCGGACCTTGCTCTCCACGACCACGAAGGCGGCGAGCAGCGCCAGCCCGGCGACCAGGCCGCCGATCACCATCGGGCTGCCCCAGCCGGTGGCGGAGGTGCCGTACGGGCGGATGCCGTAGGTGATCGCGGTCAGCAGGATCCCGGCGCCGGCGGCGAACGTGACGTTGCCGGCCCAGTCGATGCGCGCCTTGCGCCTGCTGGCGATCTCCCGCAGGCTCTTGTACGCCCACACCGTGCCGAACACACCGAACGGCACGTTGATCCAGAAGATCGCCCGCCAGTCCCAGGCGGCGAGCAGCCCGCCGAGCAGCAGGCCGACGAACTGGCCGGAGATGCCGGCGATCTGGTTGATGCCGAGCGCCATGCCGCGCTGGCCGGCCGGGAACGCGTCGGTGATGATCGCCGCCGAGTTGGCCATCAGCATCGCGCCGCCGAAGGCCTGGACGACCCGCCAGCCGATGAGCCAGAGCGCGCCGTTCGGCCCCTGCGCCGGGTCGAAGCTCAGGGCGACGGAGGCGAGGGTGAAGACGACGAAGCCGAGGTTGTAGATCTTCACCCGGCCGAAGATGTCGCCCAGGCGGCCGAGAGTGACCACGAGCACGGACTGCACGAGCAGGTAGCCCATGATCATCCACAGCAGGTACGAGACGTTGCCGGGGGTGAGCGGGTCCAGGTTGATGCCGCGGAAGATGGCGGGCATCGAGACGATGACGATGGACGCGTCGATGGTGGCCATGACCATCGCCAGCGTCGTGTTGGACAGCGCGACCCACTTGTACGCTCTGCCTCGCCCGTCACTGCTCACGGGGCCGCTGTTGAAGGACTCGCCGCTGCCCGCAGCCTGCTCGCTCGCCGTTGTCGCCACGTCTACCCAGCATAGTAGGTAGTTGCCTTACGGCAACTATTATGCGTGCTAACGATCCCGGTGCTGAGCGTAAGGCGCGCTTATCCCTGTCACCGCGCGTATCCGCGTCATCCCGCGGGCTGCACGGCCGCGAGGATCTTGTTGACGGTGTCCTGGATGTCCCGCTGCCTGCCCGGCATGTCCTTGCTGGCGAAGTTGTTGAGGATGGCCAGCACGTCGTCCTGGCTCCGCAGGATGTCCAGCTGCTGCTTGGCCATCTCGTGCAGGGCGATGAGCGTCTCGTGGTCCGCCAGCGCCCGCCGGTCGCTGGCGGCCTGCGCCCGGTTGGCGCTGACCTGCAGCGAGATCATGATCGACAGCTGCGGCAGGTTCAGGATCGTCAGCAGCAGCGGCCACGGTGTCTTGTCGAACCCGACGACGTTGCCGAGGAACAGCCAGGCGACGATGCTGATCGTGATGAAGAGGAACACCCACATCGACCCGCAGACCCGGTTCACCGCGTCCGCGATCCTGTCCAGCAGGCTGGTGCCGCGCACGTGCTGGGAGAGCACGAGCTTCGGCTTGTGCTCTTCGGGCGCGCTGCGGATCTGCAGGGCCCGGTCGTGCACCTCCTCCGTGGCGTGCCTGATCGCGCGCAGCGCGGCGGCGTCGGTGTGCGGCCGCGGGATGGGGTGGAACTGCTCCGGCGCGGGGGCGGGCGCGGGCGCGTCAGTCGTCTGGGTCATGCTGGCCCTCCAGGGGGTTGCGTTTCCGGCACGGTAGCGCAAGCCTGCCCAGGTCGCGCCCGGCTACGGAAACGACGGCAGGAAGACCGACTTCGTGGTCAGGTAGGCGGCCATGCCTTCCGGGCCGTACGCGCTGCCGCCGCCGCTGGCGCCGCGACCGCCCCACGGTGACCCGATGTCCGGCTCGTACAGGTTGACGCCGAACGTGCCGACCCGGGCCTGCTGGGCGATGCCGAGGCCGCGCTGGGGATCGGAGGTCCACACGGTCGCCGCGCGCCCGAACCCGTCGTTGGCGAAGCCCAGCGCCTCCGCCTCGTCGCGGTACCGGATCACGGTGGCGACCGGTCCGCAGATCTCCTCCTGCGCGATCGGCATCACGGGGGTCACGTCGGCGAGCACCGTCGGCTCGTAGAAGTACCCGCGCACCGGCGACGCCGGCCGCCTGCCGCCGGCCACGACGCGCGCGCCGGAGGTCACGCCCGCACGGACCCGGCACTCCACGTCGGCGCGGCGGCGTGAGGAGGCCAGCGGCCCCATCGTGGTGGACTCCGCGAGCGGGTCGCCGATCAGCAGGGATGCCGCCTGGGACGTCAGCGCCTCGATCGCGTCGTCGTACAGCGGCTCGGGAACGAGCACCCGCGACATCGCGAAACAGGTCTGGCCTGAGTTCCCGAAGCACAGGGAGCCCAGGCTGGCCGCGGCCTTCCCCAGGTCCGCGTCGTCGAGCACGATCGCGGCGGACTGGCCGCCGAGCTCGAGGCTGGCCGGCTTCAGTTCCGCGCCGCAGATGGAGGCGATCCACCGGCCCTGCTTGGCGGGTCCGGAGAACGCGACGGTGTCCACGCCCGGGTGCCTGGCCAGCATGCCGGCCGTCTGGTGCGTCCCTGTGACGAGGTTGAACACGCCGGGCGGGAAATCCGCGGCCTCGAACGCCTCGGCCAGGATGTAGGCCGACAGCGACGTCGCCGCCGCGGGCTTGAGCACGATCGTGCACCCGGCGGCCAGCGCGGGCGCGAGCTGGCTGAACGCCAGCATGATCGGGTAGTTCCAGCTGGCGATCACCGCGGCGACGCCGGCCGGCTCGCGGCGCACGACGGTCCGCCCGGTGAAGCTCACCGCGGTCCTGGTCTCCTCGGTGTCCATGTCGCGCGCGAGCTTCGCGTAGTACCGCAGGATCGCGCAGGGCGCCGCGGCGTTGTGCTGCCGCGAGTAGGAGATCGGCATGCCCATCTCGGCGGTGACAAGGCGGGCGGCTTCTTCCGTCCGCGCCTCCAGGGCGGCCGCGAGCCGGTCGAGCGCGTCCGCGCGGTCCGCGGGGTGACAGGCCGCCCACTGGCCATCGTCGAAGGCCCGCCTGGCGGACCGGACCGCCCTGTCCACGTCCACGCCGACGGCTGCCGGGACGGCGCCTACGACCTCCTCCGTGGCCGGATTGACGATGGTGATCACATCTGGAGATGCAGACCCGACCAGGCGACCTCCCGCGTAGATATCGCGGTACTCAAGCAACGGTCGGCCCCTTTCGGTATGAAAGTGCCTGATTATTTGCGCGCGCAGTGAGGATATGTCAAGTCCCTGTAACATAACGAAACCACCGCGGAGCCTGGCGACGGTCTCCCGCAGCAGCCTGATCTCCCGCTGCAACTGCGCTTCCCGGCTCTTCGCCTCCTCGAGATCCTGTGCCTGCTGCCTGAGTTTTGCCACTTCCTGGTACAGCGCGTCAAGGGCGGCGGCGGCGCCGCCCTGCGCCGCGCCGCAGTGCGGGCATCGGGGGACCTCCTCGGTGCTTCCCATGACCGCCGCTCCCGGACAATCGCCTCAAATGACGCACAGCCTGTCACCGCGGGCACTGCTCCGGCATCGTTGTCAGCGCCAATCCGGCGCGCCCGGGTGCTGTGGGCGGCCACAGCGGGCGCCGCTGCGCTGACGCGAGTTCCAAGTGACGGGTTTCCTGTGGCCGACAACCGTGGTAGAGATCCCTTTGTGGAGTCCCACAAACGAACAGACCCAACAACGTCGTATAGTGCAGAGATCATGCCGGAGACTATGCCGGCCGCTAGCCGGCTGAATGTGGCGCCGACTCCCCGGGAGGGGGCCGCCTCCCCGCGGGACGTCGACAGGGAGAACTCTGTCCTGCGCGAGCTGGTGACCGTGTACCGGCACCTGTCAGGTCTCGCGATGCAGGACGCTGACCTGGCCGGTGTCGTGCAGCTCATCTCCGAGCGCGCCTCGGCGACCGTCGCGGTCGTCAGCCAGCTCATGGACGTGCTGACCGCCGCCTCGCCCGGGCTGCCACCGGAGAAGGCCGCGGCCCTCGTGCGTGACCACGTGGTCCACCCGCGGCTCGGCCAGGTGCTGCGCGCCTCCCGGCTCAGCCAGCGCGCGCTGCGGCTGCCGAACGTCGGCGGGGTTCCCGCCATCATCGTCGCGCCCATCCTGGTCGGCGACGAGGTGCCGTCCTATCTCATCACCCTCGACCCGGCGGAGGAGTCCTTCGGCGAGGACATGAGCCTGCTGGTGACCGAGCATGCCGCGACGATCTGCGGTGTGATCCTCGGCCGTGAGCGGGTGGTCGCCGCTGCGGCGCGCCGGGTCCGCGACGATCTCGTCGAGGGCCTGCTGCTCGGCCGCGGCCGTGACGCGGGTGACGCCGCCCGCTGGGCGGCGCACCTGGGCTACGACTCGACCAGGCAGCACAACGTGGCGGCGATCGCCTTCGAGCTCCCGCCGTCCCGCGCCGCCGACGCCGAAGCGCTGCGGCAGCGGATCAGGGAGAGCATCGAGCATTTCATGACCACCCGCGCGCCCGACGCGATCGTCTCCGCCCGCGAGGCCGAGGTGGTCGTCGTGGCCGCGGCCGCCCCTGACCCGCGCAAGCTCGGGCAGGCCTGCCTGGCGCGGCTCGCGGAGCTGTTCCCCGGGGCCAAGGTCGTCATCGGGATCGGCGGCGTCTGCCGGGACCCGGAGGAGATCGCCAGGTCCTACGACCAGGCACACCGCACCACGCAGACGCTGTGGCGGCTCGGCCGCACCGGCGCCGTCGCCGCGTTCGAGGACCTGGGCATCCACCGGCTGCTGCTCCAGGTGCCCGACCTGGGCGAGCTGAGGTCGTTCGCCGCGGAGGTGCTCGGCAAGCTGAGCGAGCACGAGCACGAGCACAAGTCCGAGTACCTGTCCACGCTCGCCTGCTATTTCCGCGAGAACAACAGCCCGCAGCGGGCGTCACGGCTGCTGCACGTGCACCCGAACACCGTGGCGTACCGCATCAAGCGCATCGAGGAGATCACCGGGCTGCGGCTCGACAACTACCGGGACCGGCTGATCGCGCAGGTCGCGCTCGAGATCCTCGACGCTCTTCCGGAGGCACAGTAATTGTCGCCAGTCATGATGCCGGAGGCACAGCGATGACCCGTAGTACTGCTTCAGCGGCGAGGCAGCTGCTGTCCGGCCAGCGGGTGCTGGTCTGCGACGGCGCGATGGGCACCATGCTGCACGCGGCGGGCGCCGCGCTCGACCGGTCGCTGCCCGAGCTGAACCTGTCAGATCCCGGGCTCGTCTCGACCATCCACGACAGCTACCTGAGCGCCGGCGCGGACATCATCCAGGCCAACACGTTCGGCGCCAACCGTCTGTGGCTCGGCGACCACGGCTTCCCCGACAAGGTCGACGAGATCAACCGGGCCGGCGTGCGCCTGGCCCGGGCCGCGTGCGCGGGGTCGGAACGGCCGGTGCTCGTCGCCGGCTCGGTGTCGCCGGCGGTGACCGCGCTGCAGCGGCGCCTGGTCGGCTCGGCCGAGCGGATGGAAGTGCTGCGCGAGCAGATCGTGGCACTGGTCGCGGACGACGGGGCGGACCTGCTGATCCTTGAGACGTTCGGCTACCTGGACGAGCTGGTCGAGGCGGTTTCCGTCGCCGTGTCCGTCACCGACGTGCCGCTCATCGCCCAGGCCACGTTCGCCGACGACGCGCACACCCTGGGCGGCGAGACGCCGCGCGAGGTCGCTGCTGTCCTGAGCTCCATGCCGGTGGCGATGCTCGGCACCAACTGCACGGTCGGGCCGCAGCGGATGCTGGTCGTCGCCGAGGACCTCGTGCGGTACTCCAGCGTGCCTGTCAGCGCCCAGCCGAACGCCGGCCAGCCGCGCCGGGTCGGCCCGCGCTCGTTCGAGTTCAGCATCGACGGCGGGTACTTCGCCCGGTACCTCGGCCGGTTCGCGGACGCCGGCGTGATGCTGGTGGGCGGCTGCTGCGGTACCACGCCGACGCACGTCCGGGCGGCGGCCGAGGCGCTGCGGACACGGTCCCGGCCAGCCGAGCCCGCGG
>JASHXJ010000615.1 GCA_030043595.1 Trebonia sp. | reverse complement strand
ATGCTGACCAGCCGATTCGGCGGCCGGGTACCCGATCCGGTACAGGCATTCGTCGACCGGGGAGAGGACTTCGTGACCGCGCGCAGCCTGCGCGGGCTCGTAGACGGGATGAACAAGATCACAGAGGGAGAACCGCCCCTCGACGCCGCCGTCGTCCATGCCGAGATAGCGGCGCGTGACGCGGAGGCAGCGAACAGGTTCGGCAAGGACGGGCAGCTGACGGCGGTGCGGGGAGCGCGGGCGTACCTGGGGGACCGGCTGATACGGGTGGCCAGGCCGCACCGGCTGCTTGACCCGGCCGCCGGGCCGCTGATCGCGGTCCGGCTGCACGTGCTCACCCGCAAGACCCTCGGCGGGCTGCACACCGACCTGTCGTCGCGCGTGCTCGGCGCCGACGGGACGCCCGTGCCAGGGCTGTACGCAGCCGGCGAGGCCGCCGGGTTCGGCGGTGGCGGGATGCACGGTTACCGATCGCTGGAAGGGACGTTCCTGGGCGGCTGCCTGTTCTCCGGCCGCACCGCCGGGCGGGCCGCGGGCGCGGGTGCCGGCTAATCCGCGGGCGTGGGTGCCGGCTAATCGGCGGCGTGCAGCGGATTCCCGTCCAGTACCACGTTTGTTCCGGCCGCACCCAGCGCCGCCACCGGCCGCGGCACGCTGGTCAGCTGGTTTTCGCTGACGTCCAGCTGGATGAGGCTGGTCAGGTTCCCGAGCCAGTCCGGCAGCCAGGTCAGCTGATTCTCGCTCAGGTCCAGCTGGTTGAGGCTGGTCAGGTTCCGGAGCGAGTCGGGCAGCGAGGTCAGCCGGTTTCCGGCGAGGTCGAGCCGCAGGAGGTGCGTCAGGTTTCCCAGCCAGTCCGGCACCGAGGTCAGCTCGGTTTCCCTCAGGTTCAGCTCGATGAGGGCGGTGAAGTTCCCGAGCCACCCAGGCAGCACGGTCAGCTTGTTTCCCCCTAGGCCCAGTTCGGTCATGTCAGTCCGGTCCGCCAGCCAGCCAGGCAGCTCGGTGAGCCGGTTTCCGCCCAGGTTCAGCTCGGTCAGGCCGGTCAGGTCCGCCAGCCAGCCGGGCAGCTCGGTCAGCTTGTACCCGAACAAGCTCAGCCGGGTGAGCCCGGCCAGGTTCCTGATCCAGTCCGGCGCCGACGTCAGCTCATTCTCGCCCAGGTCCAGCTCGGTGAGGGCGGTCAGGTTCGCGAGCGAGTCGGGCAGCGACGTCAGGCGATTCGCGCTGAGGTCCAGGCCGGTCAGGCTGACGAGGGTGCCCATCCACGCGGGCACCTCCCTCAGCTGGTTCTCGCCAAGGTTCAGCTGGGTGAGGGCGGTCAGGTTCGCGAGCGAGTCGGGCAGCGACGTCAGCTGGTTGTGGTGCAGGAGCAGCTCGGTCAGGGCGGTGAGGTTCCCCATCGAGTCAGGGAGCACGGTCAGCTCGTTCCACCATAGGTCGAGCCGGGTGAGCCTGGTCAGGTTGCCGATCGAGTCGGGCAGCGACGTCAGCTCGTTGTCGTCCAGGTCCAGCTCGGTCAGGGCGGTCAGGTTCCCGATCGAGTCAGGGACGGCGGTCAGGTGGTTTCCGAACAGGTTCAGCCAGGTGAGGCTCGTCAGGTTGCCCAGCCAGCCGGGCAGCGCGGTCAGCCCGGTGATGCCCAGGTTCAGCTCCGTCAGGCTCGTCAGGTTCGCCATCCAGCCGGGCAGCGTGGTCAGCCGCTGGCCGAACAGGTCGAGGCGGGTGAGCCGGGTCAGGTTGCCGAGTGAGTCCGGCAGCGATGTCAGCTCGTTGGTGAGGCCAAGGTCCAGCTCGGTGAGGGCGGTCAGGTTCCCGATCGAGTCAGGCACGGCGGTCAGCTGGTTTCCGCCCAGGTTCAGCGCGGTGAGGGCGGTGAGGTTCCCGAGCCAGTCGGGCAGCGACGTCAGCTCGTTTCCCCACAGGTTCAGCTCGGTGAGGGATGTCAGTGCCGACACCCACTCGGGCACTGACTGCAGGCCCACATTCGCGAGGTCGGCCTGGCTGCCATCAGCGGACACGCGCTCGCGAAACTCTGGGGGTACCACGGACAGGTCCATAGCGCCTCGCACCCGGGGAAATGGCCACCGCCAACCCGAATGTTAGCACGCATTCGCAGCCATGAATTCCACCGTTGCCATGCGGTCTTCTGCCCCGAGGGACCAACGTCCCACGCAACGCGGGCCGACGGACCCTTTCCGGGATAAATCCGCAGTGATGGGGTGAGGCACGCGACGCGCCGGTGCTCAGCGGGCGCGCCGTCCGTTTGCTGCGACAAGGTGAGGAACACGCGTGAACGTGCTCGACCTATCCCGGTGGCAGTTCGGCATTACCACCGTTTACCACTTCTTGTTCGTGCCGATCACCATCGGCCTTGGCTTCCTCGTGGCGGGCTTCGAGACCGCGTGGCTGCGGACTGGGCATGACCGCTGGCTGCGCCTGACCAAGTTCTACGGCAAGCTCTTTCTCATCAATTTCGCGCTCGGCGTTGTCACGGGAATTGTGCAGGAGTTCCAGTTCGGCATGAACTGGTCGGCCTATTCGAGGCTGGTAGGAAACATCTTCGGCGCGCCGCTGGCAATCGAGGCGCTGCTGGCTTTCTTCCTTGAGTCCACGTTCCTCGGGCTGTGGATCTTCGGCTGGGACCGGCTGCCGCCGAAGGTGCACAACGCCTGCATATGGATCGCCGCCACCGGCACGCTGCTGTCCGCGTACTTCATCCTGACCGCCAACGCCTGGATGCAGCACCCTGTCGGCTACACCTACAACCCGAAGACCCACCAGGACGACCTGTCGAGCTTCGCCGCCGTCCTGTTCAACCCCGCGCAGCTGGCCGGGTTCCCGCACGTGATCGCCGGATGCTTCCTCACCGCGGGCTCACTGGTCGCTGGTGTCGCGCTCTGGCACCTGATGCGCGGCCGGGCAGCCGCGCCAGCCGCGGCCGACGCGGCCGACGTAGCCGACGGGGCCGACGGGGCCAATGGGGCCGCGACCGACGCAGCCGACGCAGCCGACGGAGGCGGTCAGGTAACCGCCTTCCGCAGCGCGCTCAAGGCGGGCGCGATCACCGCGATCGCCGCGGCGGTGGTCGTCGTCGCCACCGGCGACATCCAGGGCAAGCTGTTCACCACCAGGTACCAGCCGATGAAGATGGCCGCGGCCGAGGCGCTGTACCACACCTCCCAGCCGGCGCCGTTCTCGCTGTTCACGATCGGCTCGCTGAACGGGTCGCACGCGATCTTCAGCCTCGATATACCGCGGATCCTGTCCTTCCTGGCCACCGGGAACTTCAGCGCCCAGGTCCAGGGCATCGACAACCTGCAGCAGCAGTACGCGCAGATCTACGGCCCCGGCTCCTACATCCCGATCATCCCGGTCACCTACTGGTCGTTCCGCGCGATGATCGGCGCCGGGATGCTGGCGGCGCTGATCGCGCTCGTCGCGCTGTGGGCGACCCGCAGGGGCCGCGTGCCCACGTCACGAGTCCTCCTGGCGGGCGCGATCGCGCTGCCGTTCCTGCCGCTGATCGGCAACACCTTCGGCTGGATCATGACCGAAATGGGCCGCCAGCCCTGGATCGTCTACGGCCAGATGAAGACGGCGGCGGGCGTCTCCGCGAACTCCGCCGGCGAGGTGCTCACCTCGCTGATTGTCTTCACCCTGCTGTACGGCGCGCTGGCGGTGATCGAGGCGGGCCTGATGCTCAAGTACATCAAGGCGGGCCTGCCCAGCGAACCCGAGCCCGGCGCGGCGGCCGAAGACCAGCCCCTCGAGCTCGTCTACTGACCCCCAGGAAGGAAAACCCCCGTGCACCTGTCCGACCTGTGGTTCATCGCCATCGCCGTGCTCTGGGCCGGCTACTTCGTCCTCGAAGGATTCGACTTCGGCGTCGGCATCCTGCTGCCCTTCCTCGGCCGCGACGACACGACGCGCCGCGTCATGATCAACACGATCGGCCCGGTCTGGGACGGCAACGAGGTCTGGCTGCTCACCGCGGGCGGCGCCACGTTCGCCGCGTTCCCCGCCTGGTACGCGGCCATGTTCAGCGCGTTCTACCTGCCCCTGCTGCTCGTCCTCGTCGCGCTGATCATCAGGGGTGTCGCGTTCGAGTACCGGGGCAAGCGTGATAACAGCAACTGGAAGCGGGGCTGGGACGCCGCCATCTTCGCCGGCTCGCTGCTGCCCGCGATCTTGTGGGGAGTCGCGTTCGGCAACGTGCTGCGCGGCATCCCGCTCGACGCCGCCCACAACTTCACCGGGAACTTCTTCACGTTCCTCAACCCGTACGCACTGGTCGGCGGGCTAGCCACGCTCACGCTGTTCACGCTGCACGGCGCGCTGTTCCTGGCCCTGAAGACCACCAGTGACCTGCGCAGGCGCGCCCACAGGGCCGCCACGGCGATCGCCGCGATCGCCGTCGCCGCCGGGTGCGGGTTCCTCGCCTGGACGGAGGCGAGCCACCGGGCGGCCGGCTGGTCCGGCACCGGCATCGCGTCCGTCGCGTGTGCCGCGCTGGCCGCCGTGGCGCTCATCGTCGCCGCCCTCGCCAACCGCGCCGGACGAGAGGGCGCCGCCTTCGCGGCCAACGCCACGGCGATCGCCGCCGCCACCGCGGCCCTGTTCACCGCCCTCTACCCGAACGTGCTGCCGTCCACCGTCAGCGCCGCCTACTCGCTGACCACGGCCAACGCGGCGTCCGCGGCCAAGACGCTGATGGTCATGACGGTCGTCGCGATCATCTTCCTGCCGCTGGTACTCGCCTATCAGGCCTGGACGTACTGGGTCTTCCGCAAGCGGGTAACAGGCCCGGCGGCCGCGCCGGCCCCGAAGGGGCACTGAATGCGACCGCTCGACCCGCGGCTGCTCCGCTACGCCCGCGGCGCGGCCGCCTGGATCGCGGTCCTCGCGGCGCTCGGCGTGCTCACCGCGGCCCTCATCATTGTCCAGGCCCAGCTGCTCGCCACCGTGATCGCGGACACGTTTATCGACAAAGCAACACTGGGCACGCTGCGCACCGCCGTCATCGCGCTCGCCGTCGTCGTCGCCGCCCGCGCGCTGACCGCCTGGGCCAGCGAGGCCGCCGCGCACCGCGCCAGCGCCGCCGCCACCTCCGGGCTCCGCCGCCGCCTGCTGGCTGCCGTCATCAGCCTCGGCCCGTCGTGGCAGCGCACTCGCCGCACCGCCGAACTGACCGAGCTGGCCACCACCGGCATCGACTCCCTCGACGGCTACTTCACCAGCTACCTGCCGAAGCTGATCCTCGCTGTCGCCGTCCCGCTCGCGGTCCTGGCACGGATCGCCGCCGCCGACCCGGTCTCCGGGATCACGGTGGCGGTCACGCTGCCCCTGGTCCCGGTGTTCGGCGCGCTGATCGGGATGGCGACCAGCCGGCACGCCAAGCGCCGCTGGCAGGCCCTGGCGCAGCTCGCGCATCACTTCCTCGACGTGGTCAGCGGGCTGCCGACACTCAAGGTCTTCGGCCGCGCGAAAGCGCAGCGGGACCAGATAGCGAAGGTCACCGGCGAGTACCGCCGCGCCACGATGGCCACGCTCCGGCTGGCCTTCCTGTCCAGCCTGGCGCTCGAGCTGATCGCGACGATGTCGGTCGCGCTTGTCGCCACCGAGATCGGGCTGCGCCTCGCCTACGGCGACCTCAGCCTTCGCACCGGGCTGCTCGCGCTGATCCTCGCCCCCGAGGCCTACCTGCCGCTGCGCGCCGTGGGAGCGCAGTTCCACGCCACCGCCGACGGGCTCGCCGCCGCCGAGGAGGTCTTCGCCGTCCTCGAGACGCCCGGGGCGCCGGACCGGCCCGCCCCGGCAGGCGTATGGATGTCACATTCATCCGCCCATAGCCGGCTGGATGCCGCATTCATCCGGGTGGCCAACGTCACCGTGCGCCATGCAGGCCGCGCCGCGGCCGCACCGGACCACGCGTCCCTGACCATAGCCCCCGGATGCCTCACCGCCGTCGCCGGACCCAGCGGCTGCGGCAAGTCCACGCTGCTGAGCGTCCTGCTCGGCTTCACCAAGCCGGATTCCGGAAGCGTCACGCCACCGTGCCCGCGCGAGACGTTCGGCTGGCTCCCGCAGGATCCGGTGCTCTTCGCGGGCACGGTCGCGGCCAACATCAGCCTCGGCTGGCCGGACGCGCCGCGGCCCGCGATCGAGGC
>JASHXJ010000614.1 GCA_030043595.1 Trebonia sp. | reverse complement strand
ATCGCGCCCTACTACGACGAGGTGGAGCAGCTGATCGGCGTGCAGGGCGATGTGCAGGCAATGCCCGACATCGTGCTCAAGCACGCGCCACGCGGCCCGTACCCAATGCCGCCGGGTCCGCAGCAGCACTCGTCGATGGTGATCGCCGCGGGTGCCGCCGCCATCGGCATGCACCCGCACCCGTTCCCGATGGCGATCAACTCCCAGCCGTACAACGGGCAGCACGCCTGCAACAACTGCGGTTTCTGCGCCAACTACGGCTGCCCGGTGGTGGCCAGGCCGTCAGCGCTGGTGCCGCTGCGCAACGCACTGCGCACCGGGCGGGTGACGCTGATCCCGGAGACGATGGTCACCAGGGTCTCGCTCACGGGTTCCGGCGCGGCGCGGCGGGCGACCGGGGTGAGCTGGGTCCGGATGACCTCCCGCGGACCGGTGACCGGTACGGAGAGCGCGGACGTGGTCGTCATGGCCGCGTCCGCCATCGAAACGGTGCGGCTCGCGCTGCTATCGGCGTTCCCGGATCAAAGCGGCAAGCTCGGCCGCAGGCTCATGCTGCACTCGTTCATTGACGGCACCGCGATCTTCCCCGACGAACGCATGCACGCCTACCGGGGCAGGTCGACAACTCAGTGCGCGGAGGATGCCGCCGACCCCGACTTCCCGGGCGCCCGGGCCTACGCGAAGGCGAACGGCCTGCCGTACATCCGGGGCGGGATCATGGAGCTCGGCGGCAGCCAGGACCCGATCGCGGAGGCACAGTCCTACCAGACGCTGCTCGGCCTGGTCCGTCCATCCCAGCCGTTCGGCACCGAGTTCAAGCAGCTCATGCGCTCCTCCGTGCTGCGCGACCGGCTGGCCGGCTGCTCATTCGTCGGCGACGAACTGCCGTACCTGGACCACACGGTGACGCTCGACCCGACAGTCAAGGACATCTTCGGCCTGCCCGTGGCGCAGATCACCTGGAGCCTGGGGAAGTACGAGCAGGTGGCCCAGCAGTTCTACATCCCGCTGCTGAAGAAGATGATGACCGCGGCCGGCGCGGCAGTGGCCCTCGCGGTGCCCGACACGATCAACAGCGGCGGGGTGCCCACCGGCAGCCACGTCATGGGCGGCATGATGATGGGCGCCGACCCGGCATCGAGCGTGACGGACTCCTATGGGCGCGTGCACGGCCTGGACAATGTGTACGTCGCCGACGGCTCCGTCTTCGTCACTTCCGGCGCGCACAACCCGACGAACACGATCATGGCCGTGGCCCTGCGCAACATGCGCCACCTGGCGGGGACCCCAGCCTAAGCGCGCGGGTCAGCCCTTCCTCAATTCTCCTATTTCGATCATAATAATAGGAAATAGGGGCGAGGGAGGTCATTGGGTGACCGTCACAGCGGAGCACGTTCCCCTGAGCGCGGGCGTGCTGGTCATCGGGGGCGGGCTGGCCGGCGCCTGGGCCGCGCTGTCCGCCGCCGAGCAGGGCGCGGACGTGATACTCGTCGACAAGGGCTACTGCGGAACCTCGGGCGTGACCGCCACCGGCGGAGTCGGGCACTGGTACCTGCCGCCGCAGGCCCGCGCCGCGGAGGTTGCCGCGCGCAGCAGCGCCGGCGGCGACCTGACCGATCCGGCGTGGATGTACCGGACGATGGAGGTCGCCTGGCAGCGGCTGCCAGAGCTCGACCGCTATTACCAGTGGCCGGTCAAGGACGGCCAGCCCAACCGCGCCATCAGCGTCCGCGGCCCGGAGTACATGCGGCTGATGCGCGGCCGTGTCCGCCGGGCCGGTGTCACTGTCCTCGACCACCACCCCGCGACCCAGCTGCTGCTTGACCGCGACGGATCCGTGGCCGGCGCGTCAGGGATCAGGCTGCAAGATGGCGGCGGCTGGACCTGCCAGGCGTCCGCGGTGATCCTCGCCACCGGGGGCACCGCCTTCCTGTCGCGGCTGCTCGGCGCGCACAACAACACCGCCGACGGCCATCTGATGGCGGCCGAGGCAGGCGCCAGGTTCAGCGCGATGGAGTTCTCCTGCTACTACACGGTGGCAGCCGCGCACTCGACCATGACCCGCTCGATCCCGTTCATGTACGGGACCTACCGGGACTGCGACGGTAACGAGCTGCTGTTCGAGACATACCAGTCCGGCATCCCGATGATCGCCCGGGCGCTGGCCCGCGGACCGGTCACCGTGGTGCTTGACCGGATGCCGCCGCTGGCCAGGCAGAAGCTACGGCACGTCCAGCCCAACTTCCTGCTCCCGTTGCTGCGCCGCGGCATCGACCCGTTCCGTGACCCCTTCCCCGTCGCCCTGCGCGGCGAGGGAACCATCCGCGGCACCGGCGGGATCGCGCTCAGCGGGGATGACTGCCAGACCGGTGTCGAAGGGCTGTTCGCGGCCGGCGACGTCGCCAGCCGCGAACCGATCGTCGGTGCCAGCTCGGGCGGCGGTCAGCCCAACTCTGCCTGGTGCGTCGCATCCGGCACCTGGTCCGGCCGGGCAGCTGCCCGGCGGGCTGCCAGCCGGCGCGCCGGGTCCGGGAAGACGGCGGCGTCGGCGCTGCGGCCGATCGGCGAAGCAGGGCTGCGGCCCCGCCGGTCCGGCGACATCGACATCCCGGCCGTGCGCGGCGCCGTCTCCCGCGAGCTCAACGACTACGACAAGAACCTCTTCCGCAGCGGTCCCGGCCTGCGGCGGTCGCTCGCGCTCCTTGAGGACCTGTGGACGCAGGTGAGCGACTACGCGTCCGGCGGTGACGACCGCGACGGGCTCAGAAGCCGGGAGGCGGCCGCGCTGGTGGCGGCCGGGCGGTGGGTGCTCAGCGCCGCGATCGCGCGGCAGGAAAGCCGCGGCATGCACCGGCGGACCGACGCGGCCTACCGTGATCCGCGCTTCACGGCCACGATCCGGGTCGCCGGCCTGGACAGCGTCTCCGTTGCCCTGGCCCCGGCCCGCGAGCGGGTGGCGTCGTGATCGAGCTGGTCATCTCTTCCAGGTGCATCGACTGCGACCGCTGTGTCCGTGTCTGCCCGACGAACGTCTTCGACGCGGTGCCCGGCGGCCACCCGGTGATCGCCCGCCAGGCCGACTGCCAGACCTGCTTCCTCTGCGAGCTGTACTGCCCGGCCGACGCGCTCTACGTGGGTCCCGACTGCGAGTACCCGGAAGCGGTGGACGAGCAGGCCGTCCTGGCCACCGACTGGCCCGCGCAGTACCGCCGCGACTCTGGCTGGGGGAAGGACCGCGACCGCCACCCTAACGAGGTCTGGTACATGCACGAGATGGGCCGCGAGGCGCTCGCCATCCGTGCCGCGCTGCCCGGACGGCGCAATGACGAGGCCGCAGAGCGCGGTTCCTTAAGGACCCCGGCGACCTCAGTTGTCGTCGTTCCCGTTATCGGAGCCTGCGGAGCCCCCGGAGCCCCCGGAGCCCCGGCTGCTGGTGAAGCGGTCGAACAGGCTGCCCGCCGTGCTGGCCGCGGTTCCCGCGACGCCGCGGATGATCCCGACCAGCGGGTCCTCCGAGCGGCTCCAGGTGTCCTGGTAGGACTTGGCGGCGTTCTTCACCTCTTCGGTGACGGACGCGTCCCGGTCGGTCTCGCGGCGCGGGTAGTCGCCGCCGAGGATCCGCTGGTAATCGCCGTTGCTCGCCCAGTGGTCGAGCTCGGCGTATCTGACGACGGCGAACGGGTGCGTGTTCCCCTGCAGCTGCAGCACCTTCAGGATGCTGTCGCGCAGGTCAGGCACGGCGTCGTACTCGCGGGCCTGCTCGCGGAAGGCGTCCGGGTTGAGCTCGGAGAGCTGCGGGCCGCCCGCCAGCTTCATCAGCGCCCGCCGCGCGGCGTCCAGGTCCTGGCCCGCGAGCAGGCCAGCCCGGTCGCAGGACAGCTCGGACTTGCGGAACCACTCCTCCAGACCCCAGATGATGGCGCGCAGGCCGATGTAACCGATCGGCATCCAGGCGATGCGCACGGAGAGCTGGATCAGGATCAGCAGCATCGTGCGGTAGACAGCGTGCCCGGACAGGATGTGCCCCAGCTCGTGCCCGATGACCCAGCGAAGCTCCTCTTCGTCGTGCAGGTTGACCAGGCCCGTGGTCACCACGATGAAGGGCCTGTCCTTGCCGATCGCCATGGCGTTCACCAGCGGGCTCTGCATGACGAAGACGTCGGGTACGTCGGGCAGGTCCAGGATGTAGGAGCCGTCTCGCACCAGCGCGTAGATGTGCGGGAACTGGCGCTCGGACACCTTCACCGCGCCCGCCAGGTAGGTCAGCCGCAGGGCACGCTCGTTGAAGAGGCCGAACAGCTTGGCCAGCAGGACGTCGAATCCGCTGAGCTTGCGGAGCGCGACAAGCGCGGAGCGGTCCGCCGGGTGTTCGTAGGCGCGCGAGCTGATGCCGGAGAGCCGGACGCGGGCACGATCGGGCACTGAAGTCATATCTTGATGCTAGCCCCCTCCGCGAGTGGTGCGCATCATCCGACGGTCGTAAGCCCGCGGGATTAAGCGGAACATTTTCGGCTCCGAGCGCCCTATACCATCTCGATACTATGTAACAAGGAGATGGGCGTTGATTAACGGGCGCAGGCGGCTAGGTGTGATGGGCGGCACGTTCGACCCCGTCCACCACGGGCACCTGGTGGCCGGCAGCGAGGTCGCGCACATCTTCGCGCTCGACGAGGTGATCTTCGTGCCCACCGGGCAGCCGTACCAGAAGAACGGCCGCGCCGTGTCGGCAGCCGAGGACCGGTACCTGATGACCGTGATCGCGACCGCCTCCAACCCCCGGTTCAGCGTGAGCCGCGTGGACATCGACCGGCCGGGTCCCACCTACACGATCGACACGCTGCGCGACCTGCGTGCCGCCGCCGGGCCGGACGCCGACCTGTACTTCATCACCGGCGCCGACGCGCTCGCGAACATCCTGACGTGGCACGACGTCGGCGCGCTGTTCTCGCTCGCGCATTTCATCGGCTGCACGCGCCCCGGGCACCGGCTGACCGGCGCCGGGCTGCCGGACGGGAAGGTGTCCCTGGTGGAGATCCCCGCCCTGGCGATCTCGTCGAGCGAGTGCCGGAACCGGGTCGCCGCCGGCGAACCGGTCTGGTACCTGGTCCCCGACGGCGTCGTGCAGTACATCGCCAAGCGGGGACTGTACATCAGGTCGTGAGAGTCTATAAGTAGCGATCCCTACCGAGGAGGCCGAGCCAGACACGTGACAGCCACCCCACGGGCCATCGAGCTCACCGAGATCGCCGCGCTCGCCGCGGCGGACAAGCTCGCAGCCGACATCGTCGCCTACGACGTCAGCGAGCAGCTAGCGATCACCGACACGTTCCTGCTGTGCTCGGGAGCCAACGACCGGCAGGTACGGGCGATCATCGACGAGGTAGAGCTACGGCTGCGGCAGGCCGGCGCCAGCCTGGTCCGCCGCGAGGGCGAACGGGAGGGTCGCTGGGTGCTCCTGGACTACCTGGACGTCGTTGTGCACGTCCAGAACAAGGAGGAGCGCCTGTACTACGCGCTCGAGCGGATCTGGAAGGACTGCCCGCGGATCCCGCTGCCCGAGGCGGCCGCGGCCGGACAGGTCGGCGCTGGCAACTCAGGGGAGTCACGCTGAGCCAGACCAGGCGGCTCGTGCTCTGGCGGCACGGGCAGACGATCTGGAACGCGGAAGGCAGGTTCCAGGGGCAGACCGACATACCGCTGGACGAGACCGGCGAGGCGCAGGCCGCCATGGCCGCCAGCCGCCTCGCCACGCTGCGGCCGGACGCGATCTTCTCCTCCGACCTGATCCGCGCGGCGGGCACGGCCGCGCCGCTGGCACGGCTGACCGGCCTGGCCGTCACACTCGACAAGGACCTGCGCGAGCGGTCAGGCGGCTCCTGGGAGGGGCTGAACGACAGGGAGATCACCGCGCGGTTCCCGGCC
The DNA here is from genome assembly GCA_030043595.1 of Trebonia sp. Lineage (GTDB taxonomy): Bacteria > Actinomycetota > Actinomycetes > Streptosporangiales > Streptosporangiaceae > Trebonia. The sequence continues at coordinate 653 of JASHXJ010000614.1, read as the reverse complement.
GCGCGCGCCACCTGGAACCCGCCGGACGGCGAGTCGACGACCGCGGTCGCCGACCGGGTAGGCAGCGCGCTGACGCGCATCGCCGCGGGCCTCGCCGACGGCGGTCTCGCGGTGGTGGTCAGCCACGGCGCCGCGCTGCGCCTGGGCATGGCCCGGATGCTCGGCCTCACCGAGGAGATCTTCGGCATCCTCGGCCCGCTGTCCAACTGCTCATGGTCGGTGCTCGGGCAGCGCAACGGCCGCTGGCGCCTGCTCGAGCACAACGCCGGCACGCTGCCCGAGCCGGTCCTCAGCGACGACCGCTGACACCAGCGAGCGGAGTGACCGGGCGCGACCACAGGCGCCACGGCTCGTTCCGGCTAATGAACTCCGGCCAGCCGGAGCAGGGCCGTCACGGTGGCCGCGGCGAGCACCACGACGGGGAACGGCACGCGGCGGGCGGCGAGGAGGCCGGCGGCTAGCACCCCGGCCGGGCGAGCCCAGCCCGCGAACCCGCCGTCCTGGGTCAGCGCGGAGGTCGCCGCCAGGGCGACGAGCAGCAGTGCCGCGGCACTGGCGAGCAGACGCTCGGCCGATGCCGGCACCGTGACACGGTGCCGCAGCAGCGGGCCGCTGATGCGGAACGTGTAGGTCATCGCGGCCAGGACCACCAC
>JASHXJ010000613.1 GCA_030043595.1 Trebonia sp. | reverse complement strand
TGCGCCGCGCGGGCACCACGACGCCGAACGCCCCGAACGCCGCCGCCGATCGCACCACGGCCCCCAGGTTGCGCGGGTCGGTCACGCCGTCCAGCGCGACGATGAGCGGCGGCATCTGCCCCGGGCCCGCGGTGAGATCCTCCGGGTGCGCGTAGTCGTAGGGCCGTACCCGCAGCGCAACGCCCTGGTGCACCGCGCCGCCGGTCAGCCGGTCCAGCTCGGACATGCCCGCTTCCAGCACCGCGATGCCTGCCGCGGCCGCCAGCTGCACCGCCTCCGCGACGCGCTCGTCCTGCTGCGCCCGCCCGGACACATACAGCGCCATCGCCGGGACCCGCGCCCGCAGCGACTCGACGACGGGGTTCCGGCCCGCGACCATTTCCGGCCCGTCGCCGCTGCCCCGCGGTGCCGGGTTCTCATTCCCGTATTCCGAACGGACAGTGCCTGCTCCCCCGCGTCCGTCTCCTGCCTTGCGTGGTGGCCTGCCCGCGGCGGCGGCACGGGCCGCGGCGGCCCGCTGCGCGGGGTGGCCTGGGCGCATGTGGGCCGGCGGGGTCGGCCCCTTGCCCTCCAGACGGTCACGCCGGTTCCCGCCCGTGCCCGGGCGAGGCTTTCCTGACTTGGCGTATCCGCCGCCGCCCGGGGCCCTGCCGTCCGTGCCGCCTCTCTTCCGCCCGCTCATCGTTCGCTCCGCCCGATCATCGCTTCAGTTCCCATCGCGGGCCTTCCGGTGTGTCCTCGACCACGACCCCGATGCTCCCCAGGGTGTCCCTGATGGAGTCCGCCGAAGCATAATCGCCGCGGCCGCGTGCTTCCTCCCGCTGCCGCAGCGCCAGCCCTACCAGCCCGTCGACCACCTCATGCAGCCGACTGCCTGAGTCGCTGTCCCGCCAGACCGTGGCCAGCGGGTCGAGGCCGAGTACCGCGAGCATCGACCGCACCTGGGCCAGGCGGCAGGCGGCGCCGTCGCGGTCGCCGGCGGCGAGCGACTCGTTTCCCTCGCGCACCGTGGCGTGCACCGCGGCGAGTGCGGCGGGAACGGCGAGGTCGTCGTTCATCGCAGCGGTGAACGAGTCCGGCAGCCCAGGTCCTGGCGCGGGCGGTACGGGTCCTGCTTCCCCGCCGAGCGCCTGCTGCGCGCGGGTGACGAAGCGTTCTATCCGCTGGTACGCGGCGGCAGCCTCGTCGAGCGCGTCTTGCGAGTACTCGAGCATCGAGCGGTAGTGCGCCTGGCCCAGGTAGTACCGCAGCTCCTGCGGCCGGACCTGGCGCAGCATATCGGTCAGCAGCAGGACGTTCCCGATGGATTTGCTCATCTTCTGCCCGGCCATCGCCACGAGGCCGTTATGCAGCCAGTACCTGGCAAAGCCGTCGCCTGCCGCGTGCGACTGCGCCTGCTCGTTCTCGTGGTGCGGGAACAGGAGGTCGATGCCGCCACCGTGGATGTCGAAGACAGGCCCGAGGTAGCTCGTCGACATGGCCGAGCACTCCAGGTGCCAGCCCGGGCGCCCCGCACCCCATGGCGTCTCCCACGACGGCTCGCCGGGCTTGGCGCCCTTCCACAAGGCGAAGTCCCGCGGGTCGCGCTTGCCGGCCAGCCCGTCGGTGTCCTCGGCGGGCCGCATCTCCGCCAGGTGCTGACCTGACAGCGCGCCGTACCCGTTGGCGGTGCGCACGTCGAAGTACACGTCCCCGCCCGCCGGGTACGCGTGCCCCCGATCGATCAGCCTCCTGATCAGCGCGATCATCTCCGGTATATGGCTGGTCGCCCGCGGCTCGACATCCGGGGGGCGGCAGCCGAGGACGTCGTAGCCGCTCGTGAAGGCCCGCTGGTTCCGCTCCGCGAGCGCCCACCAGGGGATTTCCTGCCCGTCAGCGGCGCGCAGGATCTTGTCGTCGATGTCCGTGACGTTCCGGCAGTAGGTCACGGTGTAACCGGACGCCTCCAGCCAGCGGATCACGATGTCGAAGCACACCGCCGAACGCATGTGGCCGATGTGCGGGGCGCCCTGGACCGTCGCGCCGCAGACGTAGACCGATACCCGTCCCGGGGTGAGCGGCCGGAATACACGGACAGCCCGGGCGGCGGTGTCGTGCAGGCGGAGCGTCACCCTGACCAGCGTACGGTATGCCGCCGTGGCTCATGCGGCTCGCGACACGCATGGCCAAGGTACGGTAATCGCCCGCAATCCAGGACTAACCTCGTTACCGTGAATGTCCATCTCCCCGCGGCGCGCCGCAGGTGGCCCGGCCGGCTGCTGAACGTTGCGGTCGTGATCGTGGTGCTCGCCCTGGCGGCGGCAACCTTCGTGCTGTCGTACAGCGGAGTGCACGCGATCGTCGCGCAGGCGGGCGTGTCTGCCCGCCTTGCCCGGCTGTACCCGGCTGTGTTCGACGCGGTGCTCGTCATCGCCTGCCTGGCCGCCGTCACCCTGCGGGACGCGCGCTGGTGGGCCCGGGCCTACGCCTGGCTGGTCATCGTCATCGTCATGGCCGTGGTGGGCGCGGCCGACGCGGTGCACGCCATGAACGTCACGCTGCCGCACAGGAAGCTCGAGGGGGTGGTCGCGGCCGCGCCGTGGGTGCTGGTCCTGCTCGGCTTCAGCCTGATGCTGACGATGCTC
>JASHXJ010000612.1 GCA_030043595.1 Trebonia sp. | reverse complement strand
AGATCCCGATCAGCCAGTTGCAGCGCAAGATCATGCGGCTGCCGCGCAACCTGCGCCCGAGCGCGGTGAGCGACCTCAACTACCGGCTCAAGGCACTGCAGCCATCGCTGCAGGCACCGAAGGGGCCGCTGCCGAGGAACGCCAGGCAGCCGAAGATGCCGCGCCCCCGCACCCGCTAGATCCGCACCACGATCGTGTCCGACGCGCGGTCGTGCAGGCCGCGCAGGTCGCGGTCGGACAGCAGCGGCGGCACGACGAAGTACAGCAGCAGGGTGCGGAGGAAGGCCCAGGTGAAGCCGGGCCGGTCGCCGTTGATCCTGATGACCCGGATGCCGAGCAGGCGCTTGCCGACGGTGAGCCCGCTGATCGCGGTGAGCAGCCAGACCTCGACGCCGAACACGAGCAGCGTCCAGTACAGCGTGCTGAAGTAGTGCGAGTCGCCCGCGCCGCTGGCCAGCGAGTGATGGGTTACGGCCGCGACGATCAGCTCGCACAGCACCCAGTCGGCGACGAGCGCGATCACCCGCCTGCTCATGGGCGCGACCGACATCGGCCCGTCCTTGGGCAAGCCGAAGCGCTTGCCCGGGTAGTCAGGCGTATCATCAACCGCAACGGCACCCGGCGCGGCCGCCAGCCGCGTCGCGCCCGCCCGCTGTCGGGCCGGGGGTTTTCTGGACACAGCTCTACGGTATCCGCATCTGCCAGCGGGCATGCGCCCACTCCCCCGCCGGCGCGGATCGTGGCAGGTCGGGCGGTGGCCTGTCGCATGCGTAACACTGGTGAAACACCGCGGATACTGCGCGGAAATTGCGAACAGCTAAGGTCCGAAGCGCGTCCCGACGAAACAATCGAGATATTCCTACCTATGCGCGCCCTGTCCAGGGAGGGTTGATGTTCAGCAGTGCTGATGAGGTGCTCAGCTTCATCGCTGAGGAGAACGTGGAGTTCATCGACGTCAGGTTCTGTGACCTGCCGGGCACGATGCAGCACTTCACCGTTCCGGCCGAGTCATTCGACGCCGACGTGTTCACCGAGGGCCGGATGTTCGACGGCTCATCCATCCGGGGTTTCCAGCAGATCCACGAGTCGGACATGCTGCTCCTGCCGGACCCGACGACCGCGGTGCTCGACCCGTTCCGCCAGCACAAGACGCTGAACCTCACGTTCTTCGTGCACGACCCGCTGACGGGTGCCCCGTACACGCGCGACCCGCGGAACATCGCGCGCAAGGCGCAGGACTACCTGGTCGGCTCCGGGGTGGCGGACACCTCGTACTTCGGCCCCGAGGCGGAGTTCTACATCTTCGACTCCGCGCGGTTCGCCACCGGCCCGAACGAGGGGTACTACTTCCTCGACTCGATCGAGGGCGCGTGGAACAGCGGCCGCGACGAGAACGGCGCGAACCTCGCTTACAAGCCGGGTTACAAGAGCGGCTATTTCCCGGTGCCGCCGATGGACCACTACACCGACCTGCGCTCGGAGATGGTGCGGAACCTCATCCAGTGCGGCATCCAGACCGAGATGCAGCACCATGAGGTCGGCACCGCCGGCCAGGCCGAGATCGACATCGTGTTCAGCCCGCTGCTGCAGATGGCCGACAAGCTGATGCTGTACAAGTACATCATCAAGTCGACCGCGCGGGCGGCCGGCAAGACCGTGACGTTCATGCCGAAGCCGCTGTTCGGCGACAACGGCAACGGCATGCACTGCCACCAGTCGCTGTGGAAGGACGGCGCGCCGCTGTTCTATGACGAGGTCGGCTACGGCGGGCTGTCCGACATCGGCCGCTGGTACGTCGGCGGGCTGCTCAAGCACGCGCCGTCGCTGCTCGCCTTCACCAACCCGACGGTGAACTCCTACCACCGCCTGGTGCCGGGCTTCGAGGCGCCGGTCAACCTGGTGTACTCGCAGCGCAACCGGTCGGCCTGCTGCCGCATCCCGATCACCGGCTCGAACCCGAAGGCCAAGCGGATCGAGTTCCGCGTGCCCGACCCGTCCTGCAACCCGTACCTCGCGTTCTCCGCGATGATGATGGCGGGCCTGGACGGCATCAAGAACAAGATCGAGCCGCCGGAGCCGGTGGACAAGGACCTGTACGAGCTGCCGCCGGACGAGGCAGCCGCCATCCCGCAGGTGCCGGGCTCGCTGGAGACCGTCCTGGGCAACCTGGAGGCCGACAGCTCGTTCCTCACCGAGGGCGGCGTGTTCACCGACGACCTCATCGAGACCTGGATCGACTACAAGCAGTCCAACGAGATCGACGCGGTGCGGCTGCGCCCGACGCCGCACGAGTTCGAGCTGTACTTCGACTGCTGACGACCGGATAGCGGCGGACTGAGGGGCGTGTCGCGGCACGCCCCTCAGTCCGCTTTTGCCTGTTCAGGTCAGAGGGTGGCCGCCGTCGAGGAATCCGGGGTGAGCGCCGAGCCCGGTGTGGAGTCCGCGAGCGCCCGAGTGGTGGCGACCGCGTACCAGAGGACGGCCACGGCCGCCACGATAACCAGGATCAGGGCGAAGATCCGGACGGCAGCGGTCCTGTCCGAGAGCGAGAACGCCAGCACGCCGACGATGCCGAGTTCGGCGCCGATGCCGAACATCGTGACAAGCGCAGCCGGAATCAGCGACCGGAAGTCCGCCACGATCAGGTTGTCCCCAAGCGGCACCCGCAGCGTGGTCGCGCTGGTGAACGTCTTCTTGTCCCTCGCCGCGTTCGGCGCTTCCGCGGCCATTCCCCTGGACAGGGGAATGGCCGCGAATCCGGCGAACTTGAGGGTGGCGAACGAGAACTTTTCTTCCGGGAGAGCGAATGGCGACGCGATCTGCACTGTGTCGTCTCCGGCATGGCCGCCCTGGCCGATCACCGTGAGCCCGTTGCCGTATCTCGGGGTAAGCACGATCGTGTTGTCGCCCGGCAGGACGGGGTCGATATTCCCCCCGATGGTGATCGTGCCGGGTGCGACGGGAAACGGATCCTTCTGGCTGTCCGCCCGGGACGGGACTGTCAGGCTTGCGCCGCCTGGGACCTCTATCGTGAGCGGACCGTGGTCCACCAGCCTCGCGTTCTTCGGCACCAAGGGCCGGGAGCGCGAGAACGCCACGTAGAGAATGCCGAAGATGAAAGGCGCGGCCACGATGAATACGCCGCAGACCCCCATCAGAACCGCGTACCTGTCCAGCTGGACACCGGGGAGCTGGGTGCTCACCGCGCCAGCTCCGGTGAGGATCGCGGCGATTGTTGTCGCGCCCAGGCTTATGTTGGTCGCCCAGCTGTCCTTGAACGTCCACGTGGCGGACGCGTAGACGGGCCTGCGGAGCTTATCGTTGCCGACGCGGCCCCCGCGTGGCCACGCGAAAGCACAGCACACCGCGAACAGCAAAGCCAGCATGACGCCGGAGAGGGCGGGCCAGCCCAGGTACTGCCCCGCTGATACGTACCGGTGCACGGCGCTCATCGCTATCGCCGTCGGCGCGGCCTCGTCCTTAGCGTCGACGATGACAAGGGTGGCAGAAAGCGGCGCGGAGGGCAGCGCGAAAGCGAGCGTCACCTGCTCGTCTTCAGGCGCCGTCGCCGACGGACACGCGCTAGCCGGGAAGCCGGGCTGCTGGACGGGGACCTGGCCTACGACCCTGCCATTCGCCGGCGTCCCCGGCGGTGTCGTGACCAGCTCGTAGGCGAGGTTGGACAGGCACAGGTCTGACGCCTGGAGCACCACCGTGGTCGTCCATTCGCCGGAGGTTTCCTGGCTCAAGACCGGATTGCTCGCCGCCGCCGACACCGAGGGTGACGGGGTGGGGTCAGGTCCCTGAACGGCCTGTGCGCTCAGGCTGGGGCTCAACGCAATGAAACTAGCCAGTGAGGCTGAAACTATGAATTGATACATTCCTCTCCCCCGGCGAGGTATGCAGCCCTGCGGAAAGAATCCAGCCCTGGGACTTTGGCGTCAAGTAAGTTCCGCGAGGTGCCCGGTGTCAGCGGCGGCGCTGGAAAGGCGCGCCTGCTGGCACGGTCGGATGTTTGTGCGATGTCCGGCCCCTTATAGGGGTCCGTACATCGCACAAAGATTGGATGAGCACCGTCCGCTTGCGGTCCGCCGGTCGTGGGAGAATGACGCCAGGGCTGCCGCAGATCCGGAGGCGCGGATGACCGGCCAGGACGATGAACGGTGGATGAGCCTGGCCGTCGACCTGGCATGGCAGTGCCCGCCGTCGGATTCCGCTTTCTCCGTCGGCGCCGTGATCGTCACCGCGGACGGTAGCGAACTGTCCCGCGGTTTCTCCCGCGAGAGCGACCCGCACGTGCACGCGGAGGAGTCGGCGCTCGGCAAGGTCGCCGCCGGCGATCCGCGGCTGGCGGGCGCGACCATCTACAGCACGCTGGAGCCCTGCTCCCAGCGCAAGTCCCGGCCGCGCACCTGCACGGAGCTGATCATCGCCGCACGTCTGCGGCGGGTCGTCATCGCCTGGCGGGAGCCCAGCCTGTTCGTCGCGGACTGCCAGGGGGCCGAACTGCTCGAGCAGGCTGGCCTCGTTGTCACGGAGCTGCCGGGCTTCGCCGAAAGGGCCGCGGAACCGAACCGGCACCTGGCAGACGGGCAGTTTTAGCCTGCGAGCCGACTGGCGGCGGCGCGCGCCATGTCACAGCAGCCTCCCGTGTTCGCCTTGTATGAGTTCCGCACGACATATCAGGACAAATCGCACGGAAAAGTGGTCGGGACGCATACAAAGAGAGCGGGAGGGGCTGATGTGACTGGCAGGGAGGATGGCTGAGCGACGGGGGAGGAAGCTGGGGAGCGGGGGGCCTCCGCGGGGAGCGGGGCCTCGGCGGGGAGCGGGGGGCCTCGGCGGGCGCGCGGGGCTTCTGCGGGGGGGCGCGGGGTGGCGTGTGCTGCGACATTGGTCACGTCCAGGAGAATTGTGTCACCTTCAAGTACTACTGACCGGTAGCATTAACGCCAATCACCGCGCAGGGGGGAACCGCGTGGCAGATTGTTGACCGGTGATTGACAAGAGGGGCACTGATGGAGACGACGACCTATACCGCTTTGTGCGAGCGGGCCGGCCGTTGGTGGACGATCCGGGTTCCGCAGGCCGACGGGCTGACGGCCCAGGTGCGCAGCCTCGATCAGGCCGAGATAGTGACCCGGCAGTCGATAGCGCGGTCTCTCGGCGTCCCGCCGGAGTCGGTCAGGGTCGAAGTGATTCCTGACGCGCCCGCGCCCGTGGCGCAGGCCCTCAAGGCGCGGCACGTCGCCAGGCAGGCCGCGCAGGCGGCCGGGCAGGCGACCCGCGCTGCCCTCGAGGCGCTGGCTCGCGAGGGATACCCATTCCAGGACGCCGCTACGATGCTGGCCCTGACGCCCGCCGAGATCGGGTACTACGGTCCGCTGCCCGCCGGCATCCCCGGCCTCCACCACGACTCCGGCCCGCTGCAGATGGCCGATCAGTAAAAGCGTTGGCTGGCCGTGCCCGCGCCCGTAAGGTAAGTACTGCTGTGAGCGAGTACCAGGTCATTGAGCGGATAGACGCCTTCTGTGACGCCATGCCCAGGCAGCGGACTCACGCCCAGGTGATCGGCCCGCTCGTGCTGTTCGTCCCCGCGGGGCCAGGCTGGCCGTACTACGCACGGCCGCGGGTGGATGAACGGCTGCCGGTGCGAGCCGCGGACGTCCGATCGGTGCGGGCCCGGCAGCGGGAGCTCCTGATCCCGGAGTCGTTCGAGTGGATCGAGCAGACCGCGCCGGGCATGGCGGCCGCGGCGGCGGCGGCCGGACTGCTGGTGCACGCGCACCCGCTGCTCGTGCTCGGCGGGCTCGCCCCGCCGCCTGCGGTGCCGCCCAGGAGCGCGATCCGGGTGGTCGGGCCGTCCGACCCGGAACTCGATCTGGTGTGGGCGGTGCCCGGGGTGGCGTTCGGGCACCCGGGCACGGACATCGGCGAAGCCGGGGTCGTCGAGAGGGACAAGATCGCCGCTGACCACGACGGCGGCACCATCGAGATCCTGCGTGAGCGGCTGCGGTCAGGCCAGTCGGTTCTCGCCGCCGCGTCCGGGGCGAACGGGCCGCTGGCCGCCGGGAGCTACCAGCTCGTGGACGGAGTGGCGGAGATCACCGGGGTTGGCGTGCTGCCGGCCAGCCGCCGCCAGGGCCTCGGCGGCGCGGTCACGCACGCGCTGGCCGCCGACGCCCTGGCCCACGGCGCGAACACCGTGTTCCTTTCGGCGACCGACGCGACCGTGGCGCGGATTTACGCCAGGCTGGGGTTCCGTCAGATCGGCACGGCCATGATCGCCGAGCCCGCCGACGCCTGAGCGGCATCCGCCGCACCGGCGCCCGGCTCGCGTACGCTCAGACGCCGGGCTGGACCCGGTCGACGGTCAGGTCGATCCTGCTGGTCGTGCAGACGGTCAGGTCGAAGAAGGCGTGCCGCGCGCCGCTGTCGTTCGGCGGGAATACCCGGAGCAGCTCGGCCCGCGCCGGGCGGCAGCTCGGGTCCACCTGCACGTCGACGTAGCCGAGGTTGCTGTGCGCGGTACCGTCGGGCGGGATGGTGACGATCCTCGCCGGCGCGTCGTCATCCCACCGGGCCGGCGCCCCGAGCTGCCTGCCGCTGAAGGTGGTGGCGGAAACGCCCGGGTACCCGATCAGCTGACAGGTATGTCCGCTGATGTTCGTGAACTTCAGGTCGTAGTGGATGGTCCCGGCCGCGCCCGTCGCGCTGTCGGCGTTGACCCAGACCGCCAGGTCCCCCGCCGTGCACGCCGGGGTGGCGGCCGGCGCGGCGGAGGCGGGGGACGCCGCCCATACCGCGGCTGCGGCGCCTAGCGCCAGGGTCGCGGCGACGGCGACTGCGGTACGGCGCGCTCGTATGCTCATCTGCGTCCTCCTGTCACGCTGAACGACGGTGAACCGCATGGCGGAACCACGGTGTCCCCGTCCGGGGAACGTCATGCGCATGCGTCGGTACCCGGTAACGGACCGTAATCGGTCATCCTCGCGGGGTGAACATCAAGGGCGCGGTCCGCGCACCCGGGCCAGGCCGGCGGGCGTCAGGCCGGACAGGCTGGCGCAGTCGCGGGTGAGGTGCGCCTGGTCGGCGTAGCCGGCCCGGGCGGCGGCGGACGCCAGGTCCGGCGGCCCTGCGGGCGTGTCGAGCATGCGGACGAACCGCTGGAAGCGCAGCACGCGCTGCAGCGTCTTCGGGCCGTAGCCCGCCGCGGCGTGGCAGCGCCTGCGCAGCTGGCGGACGCTGAGGTCCACGTCCGCCGCGACATCCTCGGCCCGTGCAGACGGGTCGTGCAGCAGGGTCACCGCACGGGTCACGGCGTGGTCGGGCTCGGCGCCGGCGATGAGCAGTCCGGCGGCGTCCAGCAACCGGGCGGCGGCCTCCGCCGCCGTCAGCGTCGCGGGCAGCCGTCTGGCCGTGTCAGGGAGCAGGTCGGCGAGCGGCACGCGCTGGTCGCGTATCTCGCTCAGCGGAAGGCCGAACAGCTGGCCGCCCGCCGACGGCCGCACGCGCACGCCGGCGATCACCGTGCCGGCCCTGGTCACGGTGCGGACTGGCCCGGTGTCGGGGCCGGCGACGTAGCAGCCGGCGCCCTGCTCCCAGATGAGGTCGCTGCACGCGTCGGGCAGCACCAGTGCGGCGCGGTCGGCGCCGTCGGGCACGACGCTGGCCCACAGGCAGGCGACCGCGCCGCGCAGCGGGGCTGGCGCCGGCCACTCCGCGTACCCGGGGGCCAGCCACGCGCTGGCAGGCACCCAGTCCGCGGAGCCCATCGCCATGGGATCAGGATGTCACGCCGATGGCCGTTTCGTTCAAGACCGGCGGCCGGGATGGTGCTGGGATGGGCGGCATGACAATAAGGAAGACTCCGGACTTCGACGCGGCCGCCGGCTTCATGGCCGCCGGCGCGCGGGTGGCGGACCGGCGGGTGTTCCAGCGGCTGTTCCAGGGCGGGGCGGCGGCGCCGGTGCGGGACGCCGTGGCGGCCTACCGGAACGACGACGGCGGTTTCGGGCACGGCCTCGAACCCGACTGCCGGGCGGCGGCCAGCCAGCCCGCGGCGGTCGAGATGGCGCTGCGCCTCATGGACCTGACCGGCGCGTGGGACGACGACCTCGTGCGCGGCGCGATCGACTGGCTCGCGGCGATCGCCCCGGCCGAGGGCGGCGCCGCCTTCGTCGAGCCGTCCGTGACCCAGGGCCCGCACGCGCCGTGGTGGGTCCCGCAGGACGGCCATCCCGCCTCGCTGATCCAGACCGGCCAGCTCGCGGGCACGCTGCACGCGCGCGGCTTCGCGCACCCCTGGCTTGACGGCGCGACCGAGCTGATGTGGCGGCGGATCGCCGCGCTCGCGCGATCGGAGCCGAGCGGGTATGAGATGTTCGGGGTGCTGGCGTTCCTGCAGCACGCGCCTGACCGGTCCCGCGCCCAGGCGGCCTTTGCCAGCGTCGGGCCACTGATCGCGCGGCGGGGCCTGGTCGCGCTCGACGTCGCGGCAACGGGTG
>JASHXJ010000611.1 GCA_030043595.1 Trebonia sp. | reverse complement strand
GACAGCACCCGTCCGCTGGCCCTGTATGAATCCGGGTTCGCGCCCCGCTGGTACGTCCCGCGCGCCGATGTCGACGAGACCGCGCTGACCCCGGCCACGGGGCAGACGTTCTGCCCCTACAAGGGCCTGGCCAGCTACTACGACATCGGCGCAGCCAGGCGCGCGGCGTGGTCGTACGAGAACGCGTGGACCGAGGTCAAGCGCGTCTGCGGGATGCTCTCCTTCGAGCCGGACAAAATCGACGTTTACCTCGACGGCACCCGGCTGCGGCTGGAGCCCGGCCAGACCGTGATCCCGCACGGCGTCGACCGTGACCTCACCACGGACGAGGCTGGTCCCGGCAGGCAGCCATGACCGGGGCCGCGCGTGGGGCGGCGCGCCCAGCCCCAGACGGGGCGCTGCTGCTGGCGGTCAACGTCGGGAAGCCGAAGGACGTGTCCTGGCAGGGCAGGACCGTCTACACGGGCGTGTGGAAACAGCAGGCGACCGGGCCGCAGATGGTGCGGCGGCTGAACATCGACGGGGACGGCCAGGGCGACAAGAACGGCCATGGTGGTGAGCAGCGGGCCGTGCTGGTCTACCAGATCGACTCCTACCGGTACTGGGAGAAGGAACTCGGCCGCGATGACTTCGCGTACGGCCAGTTCGGGGAGAACCTCACCGTCGACGGCCTGCCCGATGACGAGGTCTGCATCGGGGACCGGTACCGGATCGGCGAGGCCGAGTTCGAGGTCACCCAGCCGCGGGTCACCTGCTACCGCGTCGGCATCAGGCTAGGCGAGCCGAGAATGCCGGCGCTGCTAGTCGCCCACCACCGGCCTGGCTTCTACATGCGCGTCATCACCGAGGGACACATCCAGGCCGGCGACGCGATCGTCAAGACCAGGACCGGGCCCGGCGCCCTGACAGTCGCCGACACCGACGCCCTCCTCTACCTCCCCGGCCGGGACGAGGACAAGCTGCGCACCGCCCTGCAGATCCCCGCTCTCAGCCCCGGCTGGCAGGACTCGTTCCGCGACCTGCTGGAGCCAGCCCCGCCACCCGAAGCGGCGTGGACCGCTTTCCGGGAGCTGCGCGTCACCAGGATTGTCCCGGAAAGCGCGACGGTGTCTTCGATATACCTCGCCGCGACCGACGGCACGGCGCTTCCCGCCGCCAGGGCCGGCCAGTACCTCACGCTGCGGATCGCCGGCGCCGGGCAGCCGACCCTGGTCCGCAGCTACTCGCTATCGTCGGCTGCCGACGGCGGAACCTACCGGATCAGTGTCAAACAGGAGCCGCATGGCGCTGCCAGCAGCTACCTGAACCGCGAGCTCAAACCCGGAGCGACCCTGGACGTGGCCGCCCCCCGCGGCGACTTCGTGCTCGACGACAGCACCCGTCCCGTCCTGCTCATCTCCGCCGGAATCGGGGTCACGCCAGTGCTGTCCATGCTCCACCAGCTCGCGGCGGACCGCAGCGAGCGGGACATCTGCTGGCTGCACGGCGCACGCGGACCGCAGGAACATCCCTTCGCGGCCGAGGCACACAAGCTGCTGGCCTCGCTACCGCACAGCCGAGAGCACGTGTTCTACAGCGCGGCAACGCCCGCCGAACGTCACAGCGTCCACGCGGCTCGCGGACGCCTCACCAAAGAGGCGCTGGCCGGGCTGGCCATTCCGGCCACAGCCAGCGCCTACATCTGCGGGCCGGCCTCGTTCATGGCGGACATGCAGGACGCCCTGACCGCGATCGGCGTCGGCCCGGCCGCGATCCACACCGAGCTGTTCGGGGCACTGCCCTCCGTCAACCCGGGCCTGACCGGGAAGGCCAGCAGGCCGCCCCACCAGCCACCCGGCCCGCCAGAAACCGGGCCGCTGATCACGTTCGCCCGCAGCGGCATCACGGTGCCGTTCGGCAGCTCCCGGCCGAGCGTGCTCGACCTTGCCGACGCCTGCGACGTACCCACCCGCTGGAGCTGCCGGACCGGAGTCTGCCACACCTGCGTCACGCCCCTGCTGTCCGGCGACATCGCATACAGTCCCGCCCCGCTCGAGCCCCCAGCCGACGGGCAGGTGCTGATCTGCTGCGCCCGGCCCGCCACCGACATCGTGCTGGACATGTAGGGGGACGGGAGAAGGAGCCGTCGAAGCTTATGGCCAGGTTCAACCCAAGGAAAGGAATGAGCACATGGTGGCGTGGGACCGCGTAACCCGTAGTCACGTGGAGCGCGCGATAAGCGAATACGACCGGCTGGGGCCCGCGGAGTTCTACTCCGCCTATGGCTTCGCCCCCACGATAAAGTACGAGCTCGTCCAGGACGGGCGCAGTTACCCGCCCAAGGCAATCCTCGGCACCGCTTACGAACTCGCCACGGGCCAGCGCCTTGCCCCGGGTGATTTCGAGGGCGGCAAGAGCGGCGCCGTCCGGGTGCTCAGGAACCTGGGGTTCAACGTCCAGGAGCGCTGACTCCCACCGGGGGCCGGTTCATCGGTGATCCGAACCGGATCACGTTGCCATCAGGATCGATGAGCGTGCCCTCATGCTTACCCCATTCGGTGTCCTGCGGGAGCCGCACATCACCTCCGGCCGCGACCCAGGTCCGGGCCAGCGCGTCCGCGTCCTCGACGAACAGGTAGGCCGTAGCCCGGCGGTCCGGTCGACTACCGAGGTCATGTTCCACGCCGAGATGGATTTCCGCGCCGTCAAAGGTGATGTAGCCGTACCCGCCGCCGCGCCACGGGCGGGCACCGAACCCGAGCCCGCGGTAGTAGGCAAGGGCAGCGTCCAGGTCGCTAACCGGGAAGATCGGCGATACTCGCGTACTCACGGCTGCAACCTACCCCGCCCGCGTTTAGGACGGGATGGCGGGTGCAGCTGCATGCTGAGGCCTTAGTGAGGCGGGCGCTGGTCCGGGCCGCGGCGGGCGACCGGGCCGGTGGTCGGGGCCGAGTACTCGCCGATCCACTCGTCCTTCCAGGCCTGGTCGTACTGCTGGTCGTTGCAGCTCGGCCGGTAGATCGCGATGAGCTCACGGGCGATCTGCTCACGGTGCGAGCGGGTGCCGCCGGGCACCTCGTACGTGCAGATGTACACCTTCCACTTGGACCCGGCGCGCTTGATCCAGCACGGCGACCGAGGGTGCTGGAACGGGAAACGCTCCGCGGACAGGTCGTCGGCATGGCCGACGTAGCTGACCGCGTACTGCTCGGGCTTTGTGTCAGGAGCCGGCTTGTAGCAGATCGCGTACACGGCGGCGGTCCGCGGCGCGGTCCAGCCGCCGAGCAGCCGCGGCCCCTCGAACGGGTACCCCGCGAGCGAGCCGAGCCTTATCACGGCGTCTCACCGGATTCTTCGAGCTCGCTGATCGCCTCGGTGCGGACGATCGGCCCGGCCGGCAGCCCGGCGGTCCTGGCGGCGGCCAGGAACACCTCGGTGGCCTTGCCGATCGCGTCGTCGACG
>JASHXJ010000610.1 GCA_030043595.1 Trebonia sp. | reverse complement strand
TGCTGCACGGGGAGATCCTCAGCGGCCGGCCCGCGCTGGGAGTGCATCAGCGCACGGCTTCCGAAGGGGTTCCACTCGCTGCCCGACAAACGGCCGTCGACCGCAGGCCCACCGCTGAACCGCAGGCACGACCCTAAGAGGGGGTGCGGGGGTGAGCACCGGCTGTATGCCCCCTCAGCGGTCCGAGGTCGGCCTGCGGGAGATGATGGCCGGATTCCCCACCGGAGTCTCGATCGTCACGGCCGTCGGCCCCGACGGAGTACCGCGAGGTATGACGTGCACCTCACTGGTCAGCGTCTCCCTCGACCCGCCAACCATCCTCATCTGCCTGCGCTGCGGCAGCCCCACGCTCGCCGCGGTGCTCGCCGGCGGCGTCCTGGCCGTCAACCTGCTGCGCGTAGAGGCCCAGCCGACCGCCGAACTCTTCGGATCGGGCGCGCCGGGCCGGTTCGACCTGGTTGACTGGACGGTCCATCCCGGCGGCGCCCCCCACCTGCCCGCCGTGGCGCACACCATCGCCGACTGCAGGCTGTCCGAGACGATGGTGGTCGGCGACCACGCCGTGGTCGTGGCCGAGGTGGAGCGGGTCACCAGCCGTACCGCGCCCGATCCGCTGCTGTACGGAATGCGCCGCTACGGCCAGTGGACGGACGCGCGCCCGGACGGCACCGGCAGCGCAGCTGCGAGCGGCGCTTCCCCCATCGAGCCTAGGCCGGCACCGCGATAGCCGTCAGGACCAGTCCATCGCAGGCCAGCCAGCGGCCGGTGAAGCCAGCCAGCGGGGAGCCGCCGACCGTGGGGGCCGCGACCAGCAGCAGCGCCTCGAAGGTACCGTCTGCGGGGTTGACGGTGATATCCGCGTCCTCGAAGCCGAGCCAGCGCCGGGCCAACGGGAACCACGCCTTGTACACCGATTCCTTGGCGCTGAACAGCACCCGGTCCCAGCAGGTGCCCGGCGCCGCGACCGCGAGGTCGCGCAGCAGGGCACGCTCGCCCGGCAGCGATATCGCGTCGAGCACGCCATCAGGGAGGGCCTCGTCAGGCTCAGCGTCAAGACCGATGGTGAGCACGTCACGGGCATGAGCGACCGCGGCGGCCCGGTACCCGGCGCAGTGCGTGATGCTGCCGACAATGCCCGGCGGCCACTGCGGGGCGCCCCGGTCGCCGGGCAGGATGGGCGCCGGCGCGACGCCCAGAGCGGCCAGCGCGCTGCGTGCGCAGCTCCTGCCCGTCGTGAATTCCCGGTGACGCTTGTGCACGGCGCGAGCCAGCAGTGCCTGCTCTTCCGGGAACAACACCGCACCGGGCGGATCCCCGAACACCTCCGCGCACGCCACGCCCGCGGGCAGCATCGTCTCGATCACGCGGACCCCCTTGCGCTGACAGGATCTGCCGCGGCCACGTGCCCGGCCGAAGACTCCCCGCTTCCCGGAAAGGTCAAGGCGAGATACAGATCTTACATGGCCGTCAGGCTCGCCGCTGGAGAGGGCGAAAGGCCCAGCGAGTTCGGGACCTCTGTCCATGGCAGCTGAGGACGGCCCAGCCGAACGTACAACCATGACTACGACACGACAGCCCGTACCCGGAACGACGATCTTCGATGGCGGCCAGGCTCAGAAGGGCTACGCGCTGAACAAGATGTGCATGTCCTTCAACGACGCCGCCAACCGGGCGGCGTTCGTGCGAGACGAGGACGGGTACTGCGCGCGGTACGGCCTGACCCCGCAGCAGCGCGAGGCGGTCAGGCACCGGAACGTCCTCGCGCTGATCGCGGCCGGCGGCAACATCTATTACCTGGCGAAATTCGCTGGAATCTTCGGCCTCGACGTACAGGACATCGGCGCGCAGCAGACCGGGGTCTCCAAGGAGGAATTCAAGGCACGGCTCGTCGCGGAAGGGCGATAGAAAATGGCGAAGATCATCGGCTGCGTTACCACGTCCCATGTCCCGGCCATTGCCCGGGCCATCGCCAGGGGCGAGCAGGAAGACCCGTACTGGAAGGAATGGTTCGACGGGTTCAAGCCCGTACACCGGTGGCTGGAGCAGGCGAAGCCGGACGTCGCCGTTATCGTCTACAACGACCACGGGCTGAACTTCTTCCTGGACAAGCTGCCCACCTTCGCGATCGGTGCGGCGGCCGAGTACCAGAGCGCGGACGAGGGCTGGAACATCCCCACGGTGCTGCCGTTCAAGGGTGACCCCGAGCTGTCGTGGCACCTGATCAACTCCGTCGTCACCGACGGCTTCGACATCACGATGTGCCAGGAGATGGTGGTGGACCACGCCCTGTGCAACCCGATGGCGCTGCTGTGGCCTGGCGGCAAGCCGTGGCCGGTGCGGATCGTCCCCGTGGAGATCAACACGGTCCAGTTCCCGCTGCCGTCGGCGGCGCGCTGCTACCAGCTTGGCGAGGCGCTCGGGCGCGCCATCGCCTCCTACCCGCAGGACCTGCGGGTGCTGCTGATGGGCACCGGCGGCCTGTCCCATCAGCTCGACGGCGAGCGGGCCGGGTTCATCAACAAGGAGTTCGACAAGAAGTTCATGGCCAGCCTCACCGCGGATCCGGCCTGGGTGACCAGGTACTCGACGATCGAGCTCGTCGAGCGGACCGGAAGCCAGGGCATCGAGCTGCTGCTCTGGCTCACCGCCAGGGCCGCCCTCGGCAGCGGTGCGCGCGAGATCACGGCGAACTACCACATCCCGATCTCTAACACCGCGGCCGGAATGATGCTGCTCGAGCCCGCGGCCTGAGACGTGCGGGAGCGCGCGGAAAACTCGCCGACGAGTTCGCCGCGCTGATGGATCAGGTTGGCGGCGATCGTGACCTGAAGGCACTCCCCGATGAGGTGCTCGACGGCAGCGCCGTCGCCAGCCCGCTGATGGTACCTGGCCAGAGTCCGGAGAATCTGGGCTCGGCGCAGCGGGCTGATCTCTGCGCCCGGGCTAATCGCACGCCGCAAGTCTTCCGCGAGCCGCCCGGCCTTGCGCACACTGCGCGCTGTTCCGCGGCTGAGATAGACGTCGGCCAGCCGGCGCGTCACGCCAGCCGCGTGGACCGGGTGGCCGGCGACGAGGCCCAGCGCCCGGTCGGCCATCGCCTCGGCATGGTAGAGCGAAGCACGCGGCAGGCCCGCCATAGACGTCAGCTGCTGCTCGAGGAACGAGCGCAGCCAGTACTGCGGCTCGTCCCCGGATCCGGGGAGCGTCTGCGCGTGCGCGCCGGACCGCAGGGCGTCCTGCTGCAAGCCGAGCGTGTTCAGGGTAACGACCTCAGCCAGCATCGCGTTGACCCGCAGCCGGGTCACCGCGGGCGGCTCAGCGCTCCCGCGCCCGGGGACGGGGAGAGCGCCGACAGCCCGGCGGGCGAATCCTAGCGCGAGATCCGCGCGGCCCAGGACCTGTGCGGTGTCGTGCAGGAACATCATCGCCTGGGCGAACTCAGCAGGGGCTCGCCGTGCGTCGATCGAGGCCGCCAGGTCCCCCGCCTGCCGCCATACGAGGGCATAGCCAGCGGCCGTCACCGCTTCGACCGGGCTGTCGAGCGCGGCCTGGTGGGCGTCTGCGATCGCCCGGAGCTGCTCATTCGCCGCGTCCCCTGAGATCGGCCGGACGGTCAAGGGCGATCCGGGCCGTCCGGACAGCCGGCGGGCCATGCGGACATGGTGCAGGAGCACCGCACGGCGTTCGGCGTCACTGGCGAGCTGCCCGGCGATCTGCCTCGCGCGGGCCTCGGACGGGGTCTTGACGAACCGGAAGGCGTCGGCAACCTCGTGCCCAGACTCAGCCAGCAGGACGCTCCAGTGCTGGTCCCGTCGGCCGCCTGCCAGGCGCGGTGGCTCCAGAAGGTAGGACGCGTACGCCTCGGACAGGCCGAGCGCGCTTGCCAGAGCCCGCTGCGACCCGTAGTCCGCCAGGTAGGCGCGGATCAGGTCGATGTAGATCTGCCGGTGAACCAGCCGTTCCGGATCCCATGACGCGGCGGGCCGCCCCATCCCTCACCACCCGGACAGTGCCGAACTCTGCGCGATCTTAACCAGACCGCGGGTCCTCGCGGGGTTGACGCTGGACGGGTCCGCAGGATGAGCACGGCAGAGGGAGATGGCCATGGAACCAGACGGCTAACCGTCCATGAGGCGGCCGCCACGCATGCGGGCCAGGGCCCTGGCGGCGGCAGCCACGACGGCCGGCACGTCTGGCGCTAGCGAGACCATCGCGCACCATAGGCGAAGCCTATCCGCAACCGCTCGTAGCACAGGTGGACGTCTCCCGCGCGGTCCGGGCGGACGAGCGCGTCCGGCGCGGCGAAGTCGTCGACGATGCCGCGCGGCAGTCCGGCGATGTTCCACACGCGGGTACCCGCCCCGTCGGGACCGAACCGGATGCGCAGATCGAACTCATCGCAGCGGCGCAACGGCTGGAAGACATACCGCGGGCTGAGCGGCTGGCAGGGCGGAATTATCAGTTCCACGCCAAGCTCATGCGACTGTCCGCGGCGCAGCGGGCTCGGCAGCCCGACCGAATAGCGAAAGTAATAGCCCGAAAGCCGCTCGAGACGAACCAGCGACCCGCCGTAGAGGACCGCCACCTCTAGACCGTTACCAGGCGGGCAGGCCGCGGGGTCGCCGGTGACGGGGGGAATCCTGGTCGACAGGACGATTTCGTCGAGGCCATCGTTGCTCGCTACCACGACCCGTTCCTCGACCGCGGCCGGCCGCGCTGCGTCCAAGCGCAGCAGCGAACGCAGCCGGGCAAGGTGCCAGCCGTCCGGCACGTACTCGAAAGCCCCGCCGGCCGCGGCCGGCACCGATGCGGCCAGCGCCGATTCGGCGAGCGCGATCGCCTCGGTGACCCGCCGCCTGGCCGTGCGCACGTCGCGGTCAAGCCGCCGCGCGAGCCAGCGCATCCGCTCATCGAAAAACCTGTACTGGACGTCGCCGCCCAGCGCGAGGCCGGCGGTGAATGCCAGCCGCAGATCCTCCGGCATCTCGGCGGCAAGCTTTTCCAGCAGCCCGACGAGCCGGCCTCTGAACTCGGCCGTATTCGCGCCGGGCGAGATCCCCATGGCCGCTCGCAGCTGCGGGCCGACACGCCCCTGAAGGTCACCGGCCATGACTCCGCGCCCGCGGCGCAGGCTGTTCAGCTCCTCCGCCAGCGCGCCCATGACAGTTCCCGCCCCTCACACGACCGCATGCTCACGGCTGCGGCGAATTTATCGCGGTGTCCGGGAAATGTCCATTTACTGGCCAGGTACCGGCGGCCGCGCACTAGGACAATCGAATCGCAAGGCTGGCCCCGCAGCTTAAGCTGCGGCCGTTCCGGGGATTGCACAGTGAATAGACGGTTTTCTGTGACGCGAGTAATGGCCGCCATCGGCACCGCCGCGGCCATCATGGCAGCGGCGTCCGCGCTGGGCGCCCGGCCGGCCCTGGCGGGGGAGGGCCGGCCCGGCAGCGTTTGCGAGCCCAGCGGGGCCGGATGCACCCGGGCGGGCAGCTACCCCGGGCCCAACGCGCTCATCAACGGCGATTACGGCGGGGTCGCCACGGTCATCTGGACGTCGTCGGTGGTCCAGCCGTACTCGTCGGGAGTACCGCTGTACTGGACCGCGTACGTTACCTACACCAACACCAGCTCCGGTGACATCACCCTTGTCTGCCCCGCCCCCGGCACCGGTTCTGGCATCGCGGAGATCATGTCCGGCGGGAGCGGTGATGACGGCCTGGTACCCGCCTCGAACTCGTTCTGCGACGAGAACCCCGGCGAGCAACAGGTGATCCCGCCGGGCGGCACCACGGTCGACTGGGCGACCTTCCACAACGTGCCATGGCCCGGCAGCACCGTGGCCCTGCAGTGGGGCGACGTCGGCACCTCGCCGAGCGTCACCCCGTTCACGCTGCCCGCCGCCGAGCCCTATGACACCTACGCCGGCTACTCGGCGCATCCAGTCAGCGGCTACGTCATGAGCGAGGAAGCGACGTGGGTCGTGCCCGCGGTGGCGTGCCCGCCCTACGACTACCCGTACCCACCGGACACGTCGGCGCCGCGCGCCGGCGTATGGGCCGGCACCTGGGGCAGCAGCGACTCGATCAACCACAAGCTCGCCTACCTGCCGCAGATCGGCACGACGTCCGACTGTAACTTCATCGGCAGCGGCACCCCGCACTTTTCACCCGGCGCGCACTACAGCCTGGTCTGGGAGATGGCCAGCGACGTCAGCGGCGGCGGTAACGCGATCCACTACGGCCTTGACTGCCCGGGCACTGCGAACTTCTCCCTGTGCGGGAACCTGACGAAGATCTCGGCCGGAGACGAGGTACAGGCGGAGGTCTCCTTCCTCGGCCCGTACAGCGACGGCAGCGCGATCCGCACCTTCGAGATCCAGCTCACCGACCTGACTTCGGGTGAGTACGCGCTGGGAACCATCAGAACCCTGAAACCGACGAAGATCGCGGACATCGCCAGTCAGGGCGGCGCCGTGGTCGAGGGGAATAAGTACGGGCTCGCGGACTTCGCGACGCCGGTCACGTTCTGGCACGTGTACACGCAGACCGCCGGCGGCGCCGGCACCACGCTGCGGTACAACGAGTACGTCATGCGGTCAGGCCGCGCTACTCCCCCGCAGGCCAGCGACGGGCCGCTGGCCATCCTCGACGGCGGGATGGCGTACTCGGTCAGCTGGCTCAGGCAGAACTGAGGGCACCGGCGCGAAGCAACGGCCCGTTCGGGATAAGGAAAGGCGGTACCGGAGCGGACGGAAAGCGACGCGGGCTGGAACCTTGTCTTCGGGCCTTACCGTCGGCAACACTTTGGGAGATTACATCCTCCTTCAGAGCCGAGGTGGGCTGAGCGTGGCTGCGCAGGACAAGCCGAGGATTTTCCCTGTCGACGAATTCGTCCGTGATGAGCTTTACCCGGGATACAAGCCGGCGTTCGGCACCCAGCCCTTCGTGGCCGGTCCAGTACGCCCGTTCGCCGTGGCGGACAACGCCCGTTACTGGCTGCGTGACTCGCTGCATTTCAGCGAGGGGATGGTGCCCGCCAGCATCGCTTTCCTCGACGACGCGCAGACCTGGGGCGCGCAGCTCGGCGCGGAGATCGTCGGGGTGCCACCGACCCGGGGGTCCGTCAACCGGCTGGCTGGCACGCACGTTTACATCGGCACGATCGACGTGGACACCGACTGGCAGATCCAGTCCCGGGCCGCGCGCTTCGGCGCGTACGTCGGGCCGGTGCTGCGCGACTTCGACAGTTACTGGGCCATGCGAGCCGGCGAGCTGCAGTCGGCCTACGACTACCTGGACAACCTCGACCTCGCCGCGATGGACCCTGGCCAGCTGTGGACGGCGCTGAAGGACGCGTACGCGTTCCACCGCCGGGCCTGGTTCATCCACTTCGAGGTGATGTACGTCCTGACCGCTAACTACCTGGCCTTCTACGCGCTCGCCGAGGAAATCGGGCTGGAAGGCTCGATGGTCTCCGCCTTCCTGTCCGGCCAGCAGACCTTTTACAGCAAGACTGACGAGGAACTGTGGCGGCTGGCGGGGCGCGCACGCGAGCTCGACGTCACAGGACCGCTGCTGCACTCCGCGCCGGCCGACATGAAAGCCCAGATCGAGGCGCTCTCCGGCGGGCGCACCTGGTGGAGCGACCTCGAGGGGTTCCTCGCGACGTACGGCCAGCGGACCGAGGAAACCTGCCGGATCGACACGCCGTCCTGGATCGAGGACCCGTCGCCCGCGCTGTACGCTATCGGGTCCTTCCTGTCCAAGCCGAGCGGGTTCGACTTCCACGCGGCGCGCCAGCAGGCCATAGCCGAGCGGGACGAGCAGATCGAGGCGGCGCGCCGCGCCATCAGCGGGTCGGACCTGCAGCGCTTCAACGAGGCACTCGCGAGCAACCAGGCGGCCAACTTCGCCTGGTGGAACGAGGAGCACAACTACCTGATCGACCGGCGCGCGGCGATCCCGGCCCGCCGGGTCAGCCTTGAGCTGGGCAGCCGCCTCGTCGCCGACGGTACGCTCGATCGGCCCGATGACCTGTTCTTCCTGTTCAAGCCCGAGCTGTTCAGCGTCATGGAGGGCGGGGACGAACGCTGGCCGGAGCTGGCCGCGAAGATTCCCGACCGGCGGGCCTTCTTCGAGCACTGGAAGCACCGCGGTCCTGAGCTTCCGACCATGCTCGGCACGATTCCCGACGTCGTGCCGGATCCGATCATGATCGAGGTCTTCGGCCTGTCCGGGCACTTCCTGCAGACGCTCAAGAACGGCACGGAGGGCGCCACAGAACTGCGCGGCTTCCCGGCCTCCAGGGGCATCGTGGAGGGCATCGCACGGGTGATCACGACGGTGGCCGACATCAGTCAGGTGCAGCCGGGCGACATCCTCGTCTGCGGCGGCACGACGACTGAGTGGACGCCTGTCTTCAGCATCATCAAGGCATGCGTGTGTGACACCGGGGGCAGCCTGACGCACGCGGCGATCGTCAGCCGCGAATACGGCATCCCCTGCGTGGTGGGCACGGCGAAGGCGACGCAGGCCATCAAGACCGGGGACCGCGTCCGGGTCGACGGCAGGCAGGGCACGGTTCAGGTCTTCCCGGCGAGCCCGTGATCCCTGTCCTCGATCTGTCTGACATCCGGATCGCTGACACCCCGCGTGTCGGGCCGAAGATGGCGCGGCTCGGCCAGCTGGCGTCCGCCGGCTGGCCGGTGCCCGACGGATACGCTGTCTGCGTGGAGGCGCTCGACGGCTGGCTGCCGGCGGCGACGAGGGCGGAGCTCGCGCGGCTGTTCTCGGGTCCAGAGCACGATCAGGCCACACTGGGGCGGCTGTCGGAGCAGGCGCAGGCCCTCATCCTCAGCCAGGAACTGCCGGCGTGGCTGGAGGAGGCGGTCGGGCTGGCACACGAGCGGCTGCGGCAGCGCACGGGGCTGGGACCGGGACTGCGGGTCGCGGTGCGGTCCAGCGCCGTGGGCGAGGACAGCGGCAGCGCCAGCTTCGCCGGCCAGTTCAGCACGTACCTGGGTATCCGCGAGGTCGCCGACGTGCTGAACCACATCAGGATGTGCTGGGCGAGCGGGTACACCCCGCACGCGCTGGACTACCGCCGCCAGATCGGGAAGAGCCCGCTGCACTCCCACGATCTCGCGGTAGGCGTCCTGCAGCTGATCGACGTCCGGTCCGCGGGCGTCGTGTTCACGCTGGACCCTGTCGCCGGGGACCGGACGCGCATGATCGTTGAGGCGAACTGGGGTTTCGGCGAAAGCGTGGTGTCCGGGCACGTCACCCCGGACCACTGGGAAGTCGACCGGGCGAGCAGCCGGATCATCACGCGGCACGTGGGCGCCAAGCAGGAGTGGTCGGTCTTCGAACCCGGCGCCGGGCGGGTCGTGCTCGCCCCGCTGCCCGCCGAG
>JASHXJ010000609.1 GCA_030043595.1 Trebonia sp. | reverse complement strand
CGCCGCTCCGCCTCCGTGACCAGCGTGCGCGTGGCGGCCTGGGCGTCGACGAGCCGTTCGGCCTCCTGCCGTCCGGCCTCCTCGCGCCGGGCCGCGATCTCCACGTCCAGGTCGGCTTCCGCCTGCGTCCGCAGTACCTCGCTCTGCTCCAGGAGAAACTGCTCCCGCCGGCGTATCTCGTCGGCTTCGCGCCGTGCCGCGGTAACGATCTCGTCCCGCTCCCGCGTCGCCGAAGTCTTCACCGTCGCTGCCTCGCGTTCCGCCGTCGCGCGCAGGCTGTCCGCCTCGCGTTCGGCAGTCGCGCGCAAGGAGGCAGTCTCGCGATCGACACCGTTGCGCAGCCCCGTCGCGTACTTCTCGGCAGCAGCCCTGATCTCGTCGGCCTCGGCCCTGGCCGCGTTCACGAACGCCGCAGCCTGGTCCCGGGCAGCATGCAGCAGCTGCTCGACTCGCGCGCCGGAGACCGGGCGGTTCGCGCGCTGTTCGAGCTCCTGAATGCGCCGGTGCGCCTCGCGGAGCTCGGCGGTGAGCCGCGTGAGCTGCTCGTCGACCGGCCGGGGGGCGTAACCGTGCATTTCACGCGCCGAAGGGCGCCGAGGTGGCTCCTCGTAGCGACTGCTCGGCGCAGCGTTGACATCGGGCGGCATCGCGCTTCATTTCCCAGGGAAGTAGTACCGATGGTAACTCAGCTCAACGGGTGGGGGAATGAGATGAAAGCCGCGGGAGTCCGCCAGTTCGGCGGGGCCATCGAGCTGCTGGACCTGCCGGCCCAGCGCCCGCCCCAGGCGGGCGAGGTCGTAGTCGCCATGCGCGCCGCGGGAGTGGGCAACTGGGACGAGCTCGTCAGAACAGGCACCTGGGACACCGGCATCCAGCCGCCCATGGCGCTCGGCGTCGAGGCCGCCGGGGTGGTGACCGCCGTCGGCGGCGACGTCAGCGGACTCGACGTCGGCGCGCTGGTCGCCGCGCACTCGGTGCCGGTGCGAGACCAGGGCTGCTGGGCGGAGAGCTTCATCGCCGCCGCAGGCCAGGTCGCGCCGGTGCCGCCGGGCGTGACGGCCGACAAGGCCGCGGCGGCCACGATCCCGGCGCTCACCGCCGACCAGGCCATGGTCGACGCGCTGCACGTCCAGGCCGGGCAGACGGTGCTGGTGCATGGGGCGGGCGGCGTCACCGGGGGCATGCTCGTGCAGCACGCCGCTTCCTGCGGGGCGCGGGTGATCGCGACGGCGGGCGCCGGCAGCGCGGACCGGGTGCGCGCGATGGGCGCCACGACCATCGTCGACTACCATCAGCCTGACTGGCCCGAACGGGTGCGCGCGCTGACCGGCGGCGTCGACGCGGCCGTGAACGCCATTCCCGACGGTGCCGCAGAGGCCGCCGCCAGCGTGCGGGACGGCGGCCGGCTGGCCACCATCACCGGTGACCCGCCGCACCCAGGCCGCGGCATCACGGTCACCACGGTCACAGTTATCCCGAACGGACCCCGCCTGACTCACCTGCTCATGCTGCTCGCGGCCGGTACGTTCACGATCGAGGTGGCCGCTCGCTACCCGCTGGAAGAGGCGGCGGCCGCCCTCGAGCGGGCCAGGCACGGCATGGGCGGCGCGGCCGTCGTGCTCACCCCCTGACTAGCGCACGAGCAAGACGGTCTTGCCCGGCGGGTGCGGCAGCCCGGCGCTTTCGAAGGCCTGCCTGCCCTCGCGCAGCGGGAACGTCTGGCTGACGACCGGCCGCAGCCGGCCGTCGTCGACGAGCCCGGCCAGCCGGGCCAGCTCGGCGGCGTCCGGCGTGACGACGAAGAACATCGCGTGGATACCGAGCGCCGCCGCCCGCTGCGCGGACGGCGGCGCCGCGAGCGTCACCAGCCGTCCGCCCGGCCGGACCGCGTCGTAGCAGGCGTCGAGCACCGCGCCGCCGACCGTGTCGATGACCACGTCGAAGCCGCCGCCGGGTGCGGCCGCCCGGTAGTCCGCCGTCCCGTGCGCCCCGACGGCAACGAACGCCGCCGCGCCCAGCTTGCGGACGTAGTCCTGCTGGCCCTCGCGCCCGGTGGCGGTGACGTCGGCGCCGAGTATCGAGGCGATCTGGACCGCGTAGACGCCGACGCCGCCCGCGCCGCCCTGCACCAGGACCCGGTCGCCCGCCTGGAGCGCCGCGTGGTCGACGAGCGCCTGCCACGCGGTCAGCGCGGCCAGCGGCAGCGTGGCCGCCTCGGTGTGGGAGACCGACCGCGGCCTGGCGGCCAGCTCGGCTGCCGGGACCGCCACGTAGTCGGCCGCGGCCCCGTCGTGGTCGAACGCCACGAGCCCGTACACCTCGTCGCCGACACCCAGGCCAGTGGCGGCGCCTCCGGGGCCGAGCTCGGCGACCGTGCCGGACATCTCATGCGCGGGGATGACCGGCGTCCTGTCCCGCCCGTCGCGGGTCGTCCACGTCAGGTCCCAGGTCAGCTCGGCGAAGGTGATCGCGGCGGCGTGGACGGCGACGAGTGCTTCGCCCGGCCCCGGCGCACGCGCCGGGGCCGCCTCGTACACGAGCTTTTCCGGTCCGCCGCGCGCGTGCGCCCGCAGCGCCATCATCGTGGTCACGGCAGTCACACTCCTTTCATCATGGACTCAGGTACCCAGCAATGACGGGGGCACGACGATGAACCCGCGTGATAGCACTGCGGCCTGGTTTGCCCGCCTGAAGGCCACGCCGTGCGGTTCA
>JASHXJ010000608.1 GCA_030043595.1 Trebonia sp. | reverse complement strand
TCGGCGCGCTGTCTGGCCCGCTGCACGGCGGCGCGCCTGCCCGGGTGCTGCACATGATCGAAGAGGTGGAGCGCACCGGCGACGCGGCAGGCTACGTCAAGTCAGTGCTTGACCGCGGGATGAGGCTGATGGGCTTCGGGCACCGGGTCTACCGGGCCGAGGACCCGCGGGCCCGGGTGCTGCGGCGCACCGCCAAGGAACTCGGCGCGCCCAGGTACGAGGTGGCCATCGCGCTCGAGAACGCCGCGCTCGCCGAGCTCCGCGCCCGTCGGCCGGACCGGGTGCTCGAGACCAACGTGGAGTTCTGGGCCGCGATCGTGCTCGACTTCGCCGAGATCCCCGCGGACATCACGCCCTCCATGTTCACCTGTGCGCGGACCGCCGGGTGGTCGGCGCACATCCTGGAGCAGAAGCTGACCGGCCGGCTCGTCCGGCCGTCCGCGCGGTACACCGGCCCAGCCAAGCGCCCGGTCTCCGACGTGCCAGGGGCAGCCGAGGTTCTGCGCGGGGACATGGGGGGCGCGTAGCCCCCCATTCGGGGTCACCGGGGGGTCGTCCGCCGGGGGCTAGCATTGTCAGGTGACCCGGATCGTGATTCCTGACCAGCTCAAGCCCGCGGACGGCAGGTTCGGCAGCGGCCCTACCAAGGTCCGCCCCGAGCAGGCCGCCGCGCTCGCGACCGCGCCCGAGCTCGGCACCTCGCACAGGCAGGCGCCGGTGCGGGCCGTAGTCAGGCGGATCCGCACCGGGCTGGCTGAGCTTTTCGCTATCCCGAACGGGCACGTGGTGGCTCTGGGGAACGGCGGTACTACCGCGTTCTGGGATGCCGCCGCGTTCGGGCTGGTGCGGGAAAAGTCGCAGCACCTGGCGTTCGGCGAGTTCTCGGCGAAGTTCGCCGCGGTGACCGCGCGTGCCCCGTGGCTGGCGGCGCCGACGGTCATCTCGGCCGAGCCGGGCACCCATCCGCTGCCGCGGGCGGAGGCCGGGATCGATGCCTATGCGCTCACCCACAACGAGACCTCGACCGGGGTCTGCATGCCCGTCCGCCGCCCGGCGGGCGCGGACGAGGGGTCGCTCGTCCTCGTGGACGCGACCAGCGGGGCGGGGGCGCTGCCGGCCGACCCCGCGGAGTACGACGCGTACTACTTCGCCCCGCAGAAGGTCTTCGGCGCCGACGGCGGGCTGTGGATCGCGCTGCTGTCCCCGGCCGCTCTGGAGCGGATCGATGAGATCGCGGCCAGCGGGCGGTACATCCCCGAGTTCCTGTCGCTGCGGATCGCGGTGGAGAACTCCGTCAAGGACCAGACCTACAACACGCCCGCTGTGTCGACGCTGCTGCTGCTCGCCGCGCAGGTGGACTGGCTCCTGGAACGAGGAGGCCTGGCCTGGGCACAGTCACGAACGGCTCGTTCGGCTGAAATTCTCTATGACTGGGCGGAACGGTCAGCCTACGTGACACCGTTCGTGACCGACCCCGCCATGCGCTCCCCGGTGGTTGGCACGATCGACTTCAGCAACGAGGTGAGCGCCGACGCGGTGGCCGCGGTGCTGCGGGAAAACGGGATCGTGGACACCGAGTCCTACCGCAAGCTCGGCCGCAACCAGCTGCGGATAGGCATGTTCCCCGCGGTGGACCCAGGCGACGTCGCCGCGCTCACCGCGTGCATCGACTACGTGGCCGAGCGGCTCGCATTAACGCACGAGGGCGCCAACCACCACCGCGAGCACCAGCAGCCCGAGCACCGTGGGCAGCAGCCAGCGGGGGACCCGACTCATGTGCCCAGCCTACTGAGGGCCACATCATGAGGCTGTTCGTCGGGCTCGCGCTGCCGCCCGCGGTCCTCGATCACATGGACGCGGCGTGCGGGCCGTTCCGCCCCCTCCGTGACGACCTGCGGTGGACGAGCCGCGAGGCCTGGCACATCACGCTCGCCTTCCTCGGCGAGGTCACGGACCTGAGCCTGTCCCGGCTGCTGCCCCGGCTAGAGCGCGCCGCCCGGCGGCACCAGCCGTTCACCCTCAACCTGGCCGGCGCTGGCGCGTTCCCCGGCCCCGCCAGGGCCAACGTGCTGTGGAGCGGGCTTTCCGGGGACCGCAGGGCGCTTGGCGACCTCGCGGCCTCGGTCACCGCCGCCGCACGGCGGGCGGGTGCCGCCCCGCCTGATTCCGGGCGCCGCTACCGGCCGCACCTGACGCTGGCCCGCTGCCGCGCGCCGGCTGACGTGCGGACCATCGTCGCCGGCCTGGAGGGGTACCAGGGGCCGCAGTGGACCACAGAAGAGATCTACCTCATCCGCAGCCTGCTCGGCGGGCACCCGAGATACGAGACGCTCGGCCACTGGAAACTCACGACTGGCTGAGCTTCTCCAGGATCGGGGCGGCCGCCCGCAAGATCGCCCGCTCCTCCGGGGTGAGCTCCTGCAGCCGCTGCGCCAGCCAGGCCTCACGGCGACGGCGGACCCGGTTCACCAGCGCGCGGCCTTCCGGCGTCACGGTGAGGACGACCTGCCTGCGGTCGCTCGGGTGCGGGGCGCGCTGCACCAGGTTCCGCTCTTCAAGGACCGCGATCACCCGGGTCATCGATGGGGGCTGGACCTTCTCGTGTTCCGCGAGCTCGCCAGGGGTCATCGCCTGGTGACGGTCAAGCGCGGCAAGTGCGGCGAGCTGGATGTCAGAAAGGACCGTTTCGGTCCCGCCGAGTCCAAGGCGTTCCACCCGGAGACGCCGCGCGAGCCTGCTGATCGAAATCCGCATCGCGGTTGCCAGTCCCGCGTCCGATCGCGTACCTGCCTGAGGCATCCACCAAGTACATCACGTGCGTGCAGCACGCATAAGCCTGTGCCAGGGAACTGTGCGCGGCGGCCTGGCGCCGTGCGGCACGGCGCCGGTTAGCCTTGATGCGTGAGCGGCAACCGGCAGGTCACTCCCGGATCGCAGCGCCTCGCGCCACCCCCGCCCCGGGAGGCGGACGACCGTCTGGTGACCACGGTCGTCACGGGCGCGTGGGCGGTCGCCCTCATCGTCTTGCTCATCGTCCGCGGCTCGCTGCCGGCCGGCTCCCGGTGGTGGGTGTGGACCTGCGCCGCCGGGCTGGTCATGGGGCTGTTCGGGCTGTGGTACGTGCCGGTGCTCAAGCGCGGTCGCGCGCGCGCCGCCGCCCGTCAGGCCTCGGCGCCCGACTCCGGGTACGTGTCACGGGACAGCGGCTCGAAGACGGTCTCCTCGACAGAGACACCCGGCAGTTCCACAAGGTCGTAGCCGAACTCATCGATCACGGGGGCCGTCGCCTGCCCCGTCGGCCCGGTGAGCACCGCCTCCGAGTGCGCCCCGCAGCCGTGGTCCGCCGACACCACCCGGCCGTCGTCCGGGGCGAACGCGTTGCCGCAGACGCCGAAGACACGGCCGAGCCCGCCGCTGAGCGGAACGAAGAACCCGCAGCTCACGCAGTTCGCGGGCGCTGCGCGGGACAGCGGGGTACGCGGTCCGTGGTCGCTTTCGTACCACCGCTCGGCGGTGTCCTCCCGGCCCCACGACGACATCACGCGGGACCGTCCCGGAGCGGGCAGTTCCGACGGCTCCTGCGGTCCGGCATCCGCGTCTTCCGCGTCCGTCCAGGGGCTGAACCAGTCGGTTACCGCGTCGTCGCCCTCGAGGACGGCCAGCGGGACCAGGCGCTCGTCGTCCGCGCTGGCCGGCAGCAGGTCGCCGATGCCGACATCGCCAGGGCGCAGCCGGTCATGCCACGGTACCCAGGGTGGCGCGAGCAGCGCGTCCGGGCCCGGCAGCAGGACGCTCTCGTCGACCGTGACGACCTTGGAGCGCGGCGCTCGGGCCAGGGTGACAGCCCAGCGCCAGCCCGCGTAGGCGGAGTCGAGGGTCTCGAACAGCTGCACGACGACACGATCACCCGCGGCTTCGGCGCCGATGTGCTCGCCGACCAGGTCGGGACTTACCCCAGCGGCGCCGGTCAGCGCCTGCCTGGCCAGGTCCACTGCTTCGGCGCAGATCTGGTCCGGCTCCTTCGCCCGACTACGGATCGTGCTCACGACTGCCAATTATCGCTCCTCTGGCGGTCCGCCGCGCCGTCTGCTCCGGCGCGTCATTTCCCATGGGGGTCGTCGCATGGCCGCTGACCAAGAATACTGGGTTCATGCGGATGTCGGACGCGCTGCGGCGAGCTGAAAACGCGGCCCTTGCGACGGGCCGCGCGTTCAGGTCCGGCACGCAGGCCGGCGGGAGGGCAACGCGCCGGACGGCGGGAGCCGTGCACCGCGTCACGGGCGCGCAGGGAGCCGGCCGCACCGGCCTCGCCACGCTCATCGAGACGACGGCCGCGAGCGGCGCCGCGGACGCGTTCGTCACTATCGCGCTGGCTGGGACGATCTTCTTCAGCACATCCGTGGACCAGGCGCGCGGCAAGGTCGTGCTCTTGCTGCTCATCACGATGGCGCCGTTCGCGGTGGTCGCGCCGTTCATCGGCCCCGCGCTCGACCGGATCCAGCAGGGCCGCCGCTTCGTGCTCGCCGGCACGATGCTGGCCCGCGGCCTGCTCTGCTACGCCATGTCGGCCAATGTCGCCAACTCGGTTACGCTGCTGCCCGCCGCGTTCGGCATCCTCGTGCTGCAGAAGGCCGGAGGCGTCGTCAAGGCATCGGTCACGCCGCGGCTGCTGCCGGCGAACCTCACGCTGGTGACGGCTAACGCGAGGTCCGGGCTGATCTCCCTGGCAACCTCCACGGTCGCGGCAG
Organism: Trebonia sp.; assembly: GCA_030043595.1. Lineage (GTDB taxonomy): Bacteria > Actinomycetota > Actinomycetes > Streptosporangiales > Streptosporangiaceae > Trebonia. The sequence goes on along the minus strand of JASHXJ010000608.1, from coordinate 237 downwards.
GCGTCGCGGCCGGCGTGCAGTACGTGGGCGGCGCCGCGTGGACGCTACGGGTCGGCACCATCATCTACCTGGCCGCGATGGTCCTCGCGCTGCGGCTGCCCGAGCAGGTCGACGTGCCGGCTCTGGCACTGGGCAGCGAGCCGTCCCCGCGACCGCCGGAGAGCGCCGGCCGGCACGCCCGCACGCTGCCGCTCGACCCTGACGCCGCTCGCGCCTCCGGCGCGGGCGGTCCGCCCG
>JASHXJ010000078.1 GCA_030043595.1 Trebonia sp. | reverse complement strand
GGGCTGACGCAGCTCACGCAGACCCGCGCGCAGTTCGGTTTCTTCGGCGCGCTGCTGCCCAACTTCGTGATCTGGCTGATCTTCCTCGGCTACATCGTCGGTGAGAACGTGCTAGCAGGGCAGGCCTTTGCCGGCTTCACGCACGTCACGTACGCCGACGGGGTGGCGGTGACCTGCTTCATCACCTGGCTCGTCGTGTTCTTCGGCTACCGGGTCATGCACGACTTCAACCGGGTCGTCGCGGTGGTGTCGCTGATCTTCTTCGTGATCTTGCTGGTCCGGCTCATCCAGGGCACCAGCGGAACGCACATCGACACGACGTCGTTCAGCTTCCGGACCTGGCTGCTCTTCTTCTCCATCAACGTCAGCGGGCAGGTGGGCTGGGCGCCATATGTCTCCGATTACTCGCGCTACCTGCCCTCGGCGACGAGCGTGCGCCAGTCGTTCTGGTACACGTACGCGGGCAGCGTGCTGAGCGCGGTGATCTTCGCGATCCTTGGCGTGCTAGCCGGCTCGATCGCGCTCAGCCACCTCGAATCCAACACCGTCGGTTACCTGGCAGGCCTGCTGCCCGGCGCGATCTGGCTGGTCACGATCGTGCTGCTGTTGTCGATCGTCGCGGGCAACGCCATCAACCTCTACAGCCCGCTGCTGACCGGCGTCGCCATCGCCTCGAAGGACGGCGGGGCCGCTCCCGGCGCGGCCGTTCGCGGCGCCGGCACCGGGCTGATCATGGCCATCACCGGATACCTGGCCACCGTGGTGTCCGCGAACTTCGTCCTCGATGTCTCTGACTTCATCGCGTTCCTGCTGTACATCGTGATCCCCTGGTCGGCCATCAACCTGGTCGACTACTACATCGTCCGCCGCGGGCGGTATAACGTCGCCGCGATCTTCACTCCGGACGGGCAGTACGGCGCCGTCAACTGGCGGACGATCCTCGTCTTCCTTGTCGGCATCGCGGTCGAGATCCCGTTCATGAACGCCTACTACCCGGTGTTCGAAGGACCCGTCGCGAGCGCGCTCAACGGCGCCGACATCTCCTGGCTCGTGGGGTTCGTGGTGGCCGGCGGCCTGTACTACCTCGTCACTCGCCGGGAGACCACCGCATCGGGAAGTGAGGCTGTCGCACAGGTCGCAGCCAGCTGACCCGTCGGCCGGCCGGCGGTCATACTGGCTGTATGGGCTGTGAGGTGTCCTGGTTCGCCGCCCTGTGTGACGACGACTACGAGTTCCTCGGGGTCCCAGAGGAGCGGCTGCTGTCGAGCTGGGAGCATTGCCGCGCGATCGCGCTGGGGGCCGAGGACGCCGGCTACGACAACCTGCTGCTGCCGTCCGGCTACGCGATGGGAATCGATTCCGTGGCGTTCGCGGCGGGGATCGCGCCGCTGCTGCGGCGGATGCAGCTGCTGGTGGCGGTGCGGATGGGCGAGATGTGGCCGGCGCAGCTCGCGCGGCAGCTCGCCACCGTCGATCAGATGCTGGGCGGCCGGCTGACGGTCAACATCATCTCCTCTGACCTGCCCGGGCAGGGGCTGGAGTCCGCGCCCAGGTACCGGCGCACGCTGGAGTACATGCACGTGCTGCGGGAACTGCTGAGCGGCAAGCCCGTCGACTTCCGCGGCGAGTTCATCACGATCGCCGTGGACCCGCCCCGGCTGCGCCCGGCCCGCGGCTGCCCGCCGTTCTACTTCGGCGGGCTGTCCGAGGCGGCACGCGAGGTCGCCGCAAGGGCAGCGGACGTGTTCTTGATGTGGCCCGACACGATGGCCGGGGTGGCGGCCGTGCTGGCGGACATGCGGGCCCGCGCCGCTCGTCATGGCCGCCAGCTGCGCTTCGGGTACCGGGCGCACGTCATCGTCCGGGCGACAGAAACCGAAGCCCGGGCCGCCGCGCGGCGGCTCACCTCGCGGCTGGACGACCGGGCCGGGGACGCGATCCGGCGCCGGTCCCTGGACACAGGCTCGGCGGGCGTCATGCGGCAGGACGAGCTGCGCCGGATGGCGGACAGCGACGGGTACGCCGAACCGGGCCTGTGGACGGGCATCGGCCGCGGGCGCTCCGGGGCCGGCGCGGCGATCGTGGGCGATCCCGACCAGGTGCTCGCCAAGATCCGCGGCTACGCTGACCTGGGCATGGAGGCGTTCATCTTGTCCGGTTACCCGCACGCGGCCGAAGCCGACCTGTTCGCCCGGCACGTCCTGCCCCGCCTTGATCACGGGCCGCTGCTCCCGCGCGTTGCAATACCATCGGCAGGGTGACTGTCTCCCTTTCCACCAGCGAGTCGGCGCCCGGCATTGCCGAGGCCGATGTCCTTGTCATCGGGGTGATCCAGGACCCCGACGGCCCCTGCGCCGCACCCGGCGCGGACGGGGTCGACGAAGCGCTCGGCGGCACCCTGGCCGGCGTGCTTGCCGCGCTCGGCGCGACTGGCGAGCTGGAAGAGCTCACCAAGGTCCCCGGCGGCGGCAAGCTGCCCGCTTCGGTGATCCTGGCCGTCGGGCTCGGCGCGCTGCCCGGCGAGGGCGCGCCGTTCGACGCGGAACGACTGCGCCGCGCGGCCGGCGCGGCGCTGCGCGACCTGACCGGGAACAAGCTGGCCATCCGGGATTCGGGGGAGGGAAAGACCGTCGCGCTCGCGCTTCCCGCGAAGACCCCCGCCGAGGCGGAGGCGGTCACGACAGGGGCGCTGCTCGGCGGCTACAGCTTCCGGCGGTACCGGTCAGCGCCCGCGCCCGACCTGACGGTGACACTGCTCACCAGCGATGACAACGCGGCCGCCGTCAGCCGCGGACAGGCGATCGCCGACGCGGTCAACCTCACCAGGGACCTGGTCAACACCGCGCCCGTCGACCTGCCGCCCGCGGCCCTCGCCGCCGAGGCGGAGCGGGTCGCGACCGGGAAGGGTATCGCGGTCGAGGTGCTCGACGAGACGGAGCTGAAGGCGGGCGGCTACGGCGGCATCCTCGCCGTCGGACAGGGCTCGGTGCGGCCGCCGCGGCTGGTCCGGCTCGAGTACACCCACCCGGACGCGACCAGGACCGTCGTGTTCGTGGGCAAGGGCATCACGTTCGACTCCGGTGGCCTGTCACTCAAGACGCCGCAGTCCATGCAGACGATGAAGTGCGACATGAGCGGCGCGGCCGCGGTGCTCGCCGCAACCGTCGCCGTCGCCGAGCTCGGGCTCCCGGTCAACGTGGTCGGCTACATGCCGCTGGCGGAGAACATGCCGGGCGGCGGGGCGCAGCGGCCGTCCGACATCATCACGATCTACGGCGGCAAGACGGTCGAAGTGCTGAACACCGACGCCGAGGGCCGCCTGGTGCTCGCCGACGGCCTCGCCAGGTCCGGCGCCGACAAGCCTGACCTGCTCGTCGACATCGCCACGCTCACCGGTGCCGCGACCGTCGCGCTCGGCCGCCGCACCACCGGCGTGATGGGCAGCACCGAGCCGGTGGCCGCCGAGGTCGCGGCCGTGATGCGCGAGGCCGGGGAGCCCGCGTGGGCGATGCCGCTGCCAGAAGAACTGCGCAAGGGGCTGGACTCGACCGTGGCCGACCTGGCCAACGTCTCCGCCGACCGCGGCGGCGGCATGCTGGTTGCCGGGCTGTTCCTGCGGGAGTTCGTGCCGGACGGAGTGCCCTGGGCGCACCTGGACATCGCCGGGCCGGCGTTCAACGACAGCTCCGCCTACGGGTACACGCCGAAGGGCGGCACCGGCGCGGCGGTGCGCGCGCTCGTGCAGATCGCGGCGGAGACCGCAGCGGGCCGACTGCCGGGCGCGTGAGCGCCGCCGGGTGAAATGATGAGACTGTCGAGCGAAAGCGGAAAAGGGAGCAACTGTGGCAGAGGGCGGCCATTACGACATCGTCGTGCTCGGCGGCGGCAGCGGCGGCTATGCGTGCGCGCTCCGCGCGGCCGAGCTCGGCAAGCGCGTGGCCCTCATCGAGAGGGACAAGGTAGGGGGGACCTGCCTCCACCGGGGGTGCATTCCTACCAAGGCGCTGCTGCACGCGGCAGAGGTGGCCGACTCCGCGCGGGAGAGCGCGAAGTTCGGCATCAGGACGTCCTTCGAGGGCGTGGACATGCCCGGCGTCCTGACCTACCAGCAGTCAGTCGTCGACCGGCTGTGGAAGGGCCTGCAGTCCACGATTGCCAGTCGCAAGATCGACACGATCCTGGGCGACGGGCGGCTGGTCTCCCCCACGTCGGTGCAGGTCGGCGACGCTCTCTACACCGGTGACCACATCGTGCTCGCGACCGGTTCCGTGCCGCGCAGCCTGCCGGGCCTGGAGATCGACGGCGCCCGCATCATCACCTCGGACGAGGCGCTGCGGATGGACCGGGTACCCGGCTCGGCGGTCATCCTCGGCGGCGGCGTGATCGGTGTGGAGTTCGCGAGCGTATGGCGGTCGTTCGGCGCCGAGGTGACGATCGTCGAGATGCTGCCGCAGCTGCTGCCCCTCGAGGACGAGGCGAGCGCGAAGGTCTTGCAGCGGGCGTTCCGGCGCCGCGGCATCGCGGCTGAGCTCGGCACGGCGTTCGAGTCGGTCAGGTACACCGCTGGCGGCGTGGCCGTGTCGCTGTCCAGCGGCAAGACGCTCGAGGCCGAGGTGCTGCTCGTCGCCGTCGGCCGCGGTCCGGTCTCGGCCGGGCTCGGGTACGAGGAAAACGGCGTCACGCTCACCAGGGGCTTCGTGGACGTGGACGGGCTCTGCCGTACGGCGGTGCCGACGATCTCGGCGGTCGGCGACCTCATCGCCACCCCGCAGCTCGCCCACGTCGGCTTCGCCGAGGGGATCATGGTCGCCGAGCGGCTCGGCGGCCTTGACGTCAGGCCGATCGACTACGACGGCGTGCCGCGGATCACGTACAGCGACCCCGAGGTCGCCTCGGTCGGCATCACCTCGGCGCAGGCCGCCGAGCGCGGCATCGCCGTGACCGAGGTGACCTACCCGCTGGGCGGCAACGGCAAGAGCGTCATCCTGCAGACGCAGGGCCACGCGAAGGTGATCGCCGAGGCTCCCTCGGGCGCTTCGGGCGCTTCGGGCCCGGACGGACAGGGCGCCGGACCGGGCCGGGTGCTCGGCATTCACCTCATCGGCAGCCGGGTCGGCGAGCTGATCGCCGAGGGCCAGCTCATCTACAACTGGGACGCGGAACCCGCCGACGTGGCCGCGCTCATCCACCCGCACCCCACCCAGTCCGAGATCATCGGCGAGGCGCACCTGGCGCTCGCCGGCAAGCCACTGCACTTCCACGCCTAAGGAGATACTCCGGACATGTCGGTCTCCGTAACCATGCCCCAGCTTGGCGAAAGCGTTACCGAGGGCACCGTCACGCGCTGGCTGAAAAAGGAAGGCGAGCACGTGACGGCAGACGAGCCGCTGCTTGAGGTTTCGACGGACAAGGTGGACACGGAGATCCCGTCCCCTGCCACCGGGATCCTGCGCGGCATCGTCGTCGACGAGGACGAGACGGTCGCCGTCGGCGCCAAGCTCGCGGTGATCGAGGACGCGGACGAGGCGGCAGGCTATGCCGCTCCCGCCCCGGCCCCGGCCGAACCCGAAGCCGCCGCGCCTGAGCCCGAGCCCGAGCCCGAGCCCGAGCTGGCCTCGCCTGAGCCTGAGTTCACCGTGCCCGAGCCTGCCTACGAGCCAGCCGCTGAACCCGTCAACGGCGGACGCGCCGCGCAGGACAGCGGGTGGACTTTTGCCCCCGCGGCGGCCGCGCCGGCTCCGGCCTATGAGCCGCCCGCGCCGGCGTACGAGCCGCCCGCGGCGGCGTACAGCGAGCCCCCGGCGGCGTGGGCTCCCGCCACCGACACCGCGGACACCGGCACCGAGCCGACCTTCGCGGCTGGCGAGCCGGAGTTCGGGTCCGGCGACGCGTACCCGGAGCCAACGCCGCTGCCATCGGCTGGCGAAGCTCCCTACGTCACCCCGCTGGTGCGCAAGCTCGCCACCGAGCACTCGGTCACGCTCGACTCGGTGGTCGGCACCGGTGTCGGCGGCCGGATTCGCAAGCAGGACATCCTGGAGGCGGCCC
>JASHXJ010000607.1 GCA_030043595.1 Trebonia sp. | reverse complement strand
GGAACCTTGTCCGACGGGATCAGCGGTATGCCGCGCCAGGTGATGAATTGCGATCCGAAAAGGCTCACCGTCGCCGGCGGCACGCCGCGGCGGGTGCACTCGCGACCGAACGCCGCGATCCCCTTGGGATGCGTGAGGAAGAACGCCGGCTGCTTCCACACCCGGGTGATCAGCTCGTCGAGGTCGTCCGGCGTCGGCGCGCCTGTGCCCGTCCTGATGCGCTGACCTTCCGCGACGTTCGCGAGCATCCCGTACTCGGCGTTGTTGATCAGCTCCGACTCCTGGCGCTCCTTGACCGTTTCGATCGTCAGCCGCAGCTGCTCCTTGATCTGGTCGTAAGGACTGCTGTACAGGTCGGAGACCCGTGTGTGCACGTCGACGACCGTCGTCACCGCGTTGAGGAAGTACTCGCGGGCGTTGTCCTCGTAGTCGACGTAGGTCTGCGGCAGCTCGGACTCGTCACGCGGCGGGCACGCCACGTCGACGGCCTCCGGATGCCTGACCTTGTTCAGCCGGTAAATGCCTGCCTCTACCGGCACCCACTCCAGCAGGTGCACCAGCCACCGTGGGGTGATGGTCACCATCTGCGGGACGGTCTTCGTGGCGTTAGCGAGCTGGCGGGCTGCTCTGTCGCTGAGCGCGAGCGGCTCCTGGGCTGTGGTCATCGAACTTCTCCCCCTGACGGACTAAGGACGGCTGGCTCCCGTGGGTTCGGTCGTGCGCAATCCGCCGCGCGGCCCCCGCGGTCCGACCGAATTCAATTCAACAACCCTATGCCCTGCCCCGCTGGTTTTCCAGATGGGCTACCGGCTTTCACAAATAGGAAAATCCAGGCCCTAGCGATTCGGCGGTAAAATCGTAATTCCGTGGAAAAGAATTGATAAAGCGCAACCTAGCCGGGCAGCCAGGCGCACGACTCGCGGCGCGCGGCCGCGTCCGGCTCAGAGCTTGCCGCGGCTGCGCGCGTTGAGGATGACCTGGGTCACGGTGTACGTGCTCAGTCCCAGCTTGGCGGCGATCTCATCGGGCCGCAGGCCCTGCTCGTTGTACAGCAGCGCGAGCCTTTGCTGCGACCTGGTCCACGGCTGGCGGACCACGCGGGGAGCCAGCGGCCGCGGCCGGGCCGGCCCGGCCGGCACCGGCTCGGGTGCCGTGGCGGGAGCCGGCGAGGACGGGACGGCCGCAGCGGACGTGCCGAACGAGCCGCGGCGCTGGTCGTGGTACCTGCCGCTCGCGAGCTCTTCCCTGGTGCGCTCGTCCAGGATCATGTACTGCTCGGCCGACTTGTTCACCCCCACCGCCACCATCGTCAGGCCGCTGGCGTTCTTCTCCTGGCAGGCACGCGACATGCAGTAGCTGTACTTCTTCGCGCGCTCGGGGTGCAGCTCGCGCCCGCACGTCACACACTTCTCCATAGCTTTCGGAAAACATCGGATGTGCTGCGGCTATTCCGCCACGGGCAGCGGGCGCCGCGGCAGCGCCCGCGGAATAGATGATGCATCATTCATGTTGTCCACCGCCGGGGAGACCCGGGGAAGAGGTGTCAATGCTGAAGATCGCAAGCACGGCGGTTCCCGTTCACCCGCTGCTGGCGGAACGGTGGAGCCCGCGCGGGTTCGACCGGGCGCACGAGGTCAGCGACGACGAGGTGGCCGCACTGCTCGAGGCGGCGCGCTGGGCGCCCTCGGCGGGGAACAGCCAGCCGTGGCGTTTCCTGGTGGCCCGCCGCGGCGAGCAGGCATACGGCCAGCTGTTCGCGGCCCTGCGGCCCGGCAACCAGGTGTGGGCCGGATCCGCCAGCGCCCTGATCCTGGTCGCGGCCAGTGTCGTCGCGGACGACGGCACGTCGCGGCCGTGGGCGCTTTATGACACAGGGCAGGCCGTCGCCGCCCTGGTCACGCAGGCACAGGCACAAGGGCTTGGCGTGCACCAGATGGGCGGCTTCGACACCGCTGCGGTCCGCGCGGACTTCGGCCTGGACGAGACCGTCACCCCGGTGGTCGTCGTCGCGGTCGGCCGCGCCGATCCTGACGCCGACCTCCCCGAGCACCTGGCCGCCCGCGAGGCAGCGCCGCGGACCCGCCGGCCCGTCGGTGACCTGATGCTGGCTTGAAAGCCGATATTATCTATTCATATAGTAGGAATATCGACTTGCCGGGTACCAGGGTGACCGCCCGGCCCTGGCCCGAGGAGACCGCACCGTGCCCAGCCCGAAGTCAAAGCAGATCCGCCTCGCGATCAACCTCCTCGCGTCGGGTCGGCACAACGCCTCCTGGAAGACCCTCGATGAGCCGGCCGGCCTGTCGACGGACATCGACGTGTTCGTGCGGATCGCCAGGACCGCGGAACGCGGGCTGCTCGACGGGATCTTCCTCGCCGACAACTACGCCGGCCTGGCCGACGAGTCGTTCAAGCGCCCGTTCCGCGCCCTGTCCCCCTCGGTGCTCCTCGCCGCGCTGGCCGCGCACACCAGTCACATCGGCCTGGTCTCGACCGTGCCCGCTCTCTACGGCAGCCCGGTCACCGTGGCGCGGGAGATCGCGAGCCTGGACCACGTCAGCAAGGGCCGGGCAGCGTGGAACATCATCACCAGCCAGCACCCGCACTCGCTGGCGATCCTGGGCCTGGACGGCGAGCTGCCGCGGTCGGCCAAGTACGACAAGGCCGACGAGTTCGTGACCATCGTGACGCAGCTGTGGGAGTCGCTGCCGCCCGCGGCGATCGTCGCCGACGCCGCTCGCTCGGCCTACGTCGACGAGGGGCTGCTGCGGCCGGTCGACTTCCAGGGGGACTACTACCGGGCCGCTGGCGTCCTCGGCGTGACCGGCGGGTACGGCGGCCGCCGCCCGGTGCTGCTGCAGGCCGGCGCGTCCGAGGCGAGCAAGCAGTTCGGCTCCAAGTGGGCCGACGCCCTGTTCACGAGCCACTGGATGAAGCCGTCCGCGCAGGAGTTCTACCGGGACGTGAAGCAGTACGCGGCCGAGAAGTGGCACCGCGACCCCGCGAATCTGCTCGTCGTGCCGGGCGTCTACCCCGTCCTCGGCGCGACCGAGACGCAGGCACGGCAGCGCAAGGCCGACCTCGACGACCAGCTCGACCTGGAGTACCTGAAGGGCTCGCTGGCGGAGGTGCTCGGCATTGACGCCGCCGACCTGGACCTGGCCCGCGAGCTGCCCTACGACAAGATCCCGCCGTCCGACCCGGACAGCCCGGCCGGGCTCGCCCGCCGCGAGAAGGTCGTCGAAAGCGCGCGGGAGCGCGGGGTGACGACCAGGCAGGTGCTGCTTGAGTACATCACGGGCGGTCACCGCATCGTTGTCGGCACCCCGCAACAGGTCGCGGACGACCTGACCGACTGGATCGACACTGACGCGTGCGACGGCTTCAACTTCAACGTCGACCGCTACCTGGACGGGCTCGACCACATCGTGGAGTGGCTCGTTCCCGAGCTGCAGGCCCGCCGCCGGTTCCGCACGGAGTACGAGAGCACCACGTTCCGGGGAAACCTCGGTCTCGACGGCGACCTCAGCGACGCGGCCTGAGAGGCGCTCGCGTGGTATCCGTTTCACCGGTCAGCGCCCGGCTCGGGTTCGCCGATCTCATCGACCGCCTGTGGGCCGAGGCGCCGCGGCGTGACACCGAGCGCCTGCTGTTCACGGACCTGCGGTCAGACTTGCGCGCGCGGAAGATCGGCGCGATCCGGCTGCCTCTCGCGGACGGCAGCCGGCTGCGGCTGACGGAGTTCTTCCGGTTCGTCCTCGACCTGGCGACCGCCGACTCCAACCTCGCGCACAGCCTGCGCAACCACTACGCGGCGGTCGAGAACGCCATCCTGGACCCGTCGCCGAGCTCACCGCGCCTGCTGGCACTGGCCGCGGACGGGCTGCTGTTCGGCGGCGCGGCGCAGGACCGGACCGGCAGCTCGGGCAGCGGCGGGTCGGAGACGAAGGCCGAGCAGGTGGGTGCGGACGAGTACCTGGTCAGCTGCCGCCGGTACTACAGCACGGGAAGCCTGTACGCCGACTACCTCATCGTGTCGGTCACACTCGGCGACGGCGTCCAGCGAACCGTGCTCATCGAGTCCAGCCGGCCGGGCGTGGAACTCCCGGACGACTGGGACGGCTTCGGGCAGCGGCTGACGGGATCCGGGTCGATCGTGCTGGACAACGTGCGGATCACCAGCGCGGACACCTTCGAGCGCCCGGTCATCGACAAGGAAGCACCCCGCTACCCCTTCACGTTC
>JASHXJ010000606.1 GCA_030043595.1 Trebonia sp. | reverse complement strand
GCCGCGGTGCAGCGCCGCGGCGGCAAGCGCGAGGCCGCCGCCCTGGCTGGCACCGGTGACCGCGACCGGGGCGCCGCCGGACAGCTCGAGCGCGAGGTCCACGGCGCGCGCCGCGTCGGTGAACAGCCGGGTGTAGTAATAGTCCTCCGGGCTGGTGATGCCGCGGGTCATCACCAGCGAGTTCTCCGGTCCGCTGGCGCCGTCCCCGGTGACTCCGTACGTCCAGCGCCCGCCCTGGCCGCGGCTGTCCATCACCAGGACGCCGTAGCCCAGCGCGGGCAGCAGCATGTGCTCGGCCGGCGCGCCCCGGCCGCCGCCGTACCCGATGAACTTGACGACGGTTGGCGTGCTGCCGTCTCCGGGCGGCCTGAGGTACCACCCGCGGATCGGGTCGCCGCCGGCCCCGGAGAACTCGACGTCGTGCACCTGGAACGGCTTGTACAGCAGCTCCTCGTGCGTCGTGAACCACTTCGGCCCGGCTTGCGCCCGGGCGTGCTGCAGCCGCTGCGCCCACCAGTCGTCGAGCCCGTCAGGTTCCGCCGTCTCCGTGCGGTAGTCGCGAAGCCGCTCCAGCGGCATGTCGTACCACGGCATGGCTCAGCCGCCGGTGATGGAAAGGACATTTATCCCGAACGGTGCCATGGTGACTGTGTCTACCACCTCGCTGCTGCCTAGCGTGGCCAGCCCGCCCCCGCCGGCGAGCACCGGCTTGATCTTCAGCTGCTCGTCCGCGTGGCTGACGAGGACCGCGAACCGCGCGCCGTCCGCACGGACCAGCAGGTCGCAGGCGACGCGCGGATCGTCGGCCGAGACCGGGCGGCGGACGCCGGCGTGCGTGGCGAGCGCGCCGTACAAGGTGACGGCGGCGTCGGGGTTGACCCGGGGGGTGACGGCCGCCATGTACTCCAGCGGGTAAGTGCACAAGATCAGCGACCCGAGGCCAGCCTGGCGGCGCAGCAGCGCGGGCCTGCCGTGGGCGTCGGTGGCGATGACCTCGGCGGTGGTCGGCACGACCGGGAGGTACGCCCGGCTGTGCTCGCTGCCTGCCGCCCGGAAGGCGAGCGTGGTTCCCCGTGTCAGGCCGCCGAAATCGCGGGTCAGCGTGAGCTCGACCACCTCGTCGGTGATCGCGTCGGCCAGCCCGACGTCGAGCGAGTGCCGCACGCCGAACAGGTCGTTCATCCGCCCGTAGGAGGGGCCGCGGTGCCAGGCGACGTCGCCGGCGCAGTAGGAGACGTACACGCACGCGCCCGACTCGGCGAGCCGCTCGAGAGTGCCCGCGGTGGAGGCGAGAATCTGCTTGACCGACGGCGCGAGGTAGAGCTTCGCGCCGCTTTCGATCCCCGTCGTCTCCCTGGTCAGCTTCGGCGCCAGGTCAGCGAGCCTGGCGGAGACATAGCTCTGGTGCAGCGCCTTCGACACAGCGGCCGGTGCCTCCGGCGAGGTGAACGGGTACCGGGTGTCCAGGTAGCTGGAGACGATGAGCGCGGTGTCGGTGTCGGCCCTGCCGCAGCGGCCCGCGTCGATGGCCTTGACCGTCGCGGCGAACGACCGCATCTCCCGCAGCGTCCCCTTGGGGGTCCCGGATGCGCTGGTGAGCCCGAAGTTCTGCTCGAAGGCGTGGTGCCGGTACGGGTTCTGCCCCGGCAGGTCGAAGTCCGTGTTGTTCCACGCGATCCACCCGGTCGCGCCCGCGAGCAGCGTGTTGTACAGGACATGCCGGTAATAGCGGGAAGCGTGCTCGTCCGAGGCGAAGTCCGAGCTGACCCCGAACTCCTCCATGATCACCGGCTTGCCGAACGTGCCCGCCAGCTCGCACTGCAGGGCCGCCACGTACCGCTGCCGGACCGGGTCGTCGCCGATCGGGTAGACGTGCGGGCCGAGGAAGTCGGCCAGTTCCGCTATGTCGGCGAGCCGGAACCCGTTGTCGTTGCCGGTGACCTCGATGCCCCAGGCGCCGTCGCCGAGCGAGAACGGCTGGTTCCCGCCGGCGGCGCGCACCGCGTTCTTGACGAGCTGGGCCCAGCTGGCCACGATCTCATGCGCGGTCGTGCTGCCGCCGTAGATCGGCATCTCGTTGGAGACCAGCCAGCCCGCCACCGCCGGATGAGCGGCGTACCTGCGCACCATCTCGGCGGCGAACCAGGCCTGGCGGCCGACCATCCAGACGTCGGCGTACAGGTCACGTCCCGCGCGCCAGGACGGATCCCAGTTCTGGCCCGACATGTGGCCGACGATGAAGGTCGGGATGGTGGTCATGCCCCGCTCGGCATGCCTGTCAAGGAAGTCGGCGAACCGCGCGGTCATCGTCTCGTCGATCTCATACGGACCGGGCATGAAGTCGGGCCAGTAGAAGAACGACCGGGTCATCGTCAGGCCGTGCCTGGCCAGCACGGCAAGCTCTTCACGGATGACCGCCGGATCGTAGCCGCGCCACATGAGCGGACCGCCTGTCCGTGACCAGAAGTTCGCTCCCAGCCAGCGAACTGGCTTGCCGTCCACGACGATCCGCGCGGTGTTCCTTTGCACGAGAACCCGCCCCTCTCTCGCTGGCCAGCGATTTCGGCTGGCTCCTGCGATCGAAGAACTATACCGGTTTAGTCCCCGATGGTCTATCCTGGGACGCGTCCGGGACCTGTGCCGGGACGCGTCCCAGGACGCGTCCCGGACGCGTCCCGGACCTGTGCCGGTATTATTGGGCCGGAGCCGTGTGGCGTGAAGGGGACCCTGATGAAACGCCCGACCATTGCTGACATCGCACAGCGAGCTGGCGTGACCAAGGCAGCAGTCTCGTTCGCCCTGAATGGCCAGCCTGGAGTGTCCGCGGCGACCAGGGAACGCATCCTGGCGATCGCGCACGAGATCGGGTTCCAGCCCAACAGCGCCGCCCGCGCCCTGACCGCCGGGAAGGCCGAGGCGTTCGGCCTGGTCATCGACCGGCCGGCCCGCATGCTCGGCATTGAGCCGTTCTTCATGCAGCTGATCTCCGGCATCCAGGCCGAACTAACGAGCCAGCATGTCACGCTGCTGTTCACCATGGCCGAGGATCAGGACGCCGAGATCGAGATGTACCGGCGGTGGTGGGCGCAGCGCCGGGTGGACGGCGTGTTCCTGGTCGACCTGCAGGTGAACGACCGCCGGATCGGCGTGCTGGAAGAGCTGCACATGCCCGCCGTGGTGTTCGGCACGCCGCGCGGGGCCGGCTCGCTGCCCGCGGTGTGGCAGGACGACCGGGCCGCCGTCGAGTCGGTGGTCCGCTATCTGTCCGGCCTGGGCCACCGGCGGATCGCGCGCATCGGCGGGTTCCCGCGGTACTGGCACACCACCCTGCGCTCGGAGGCGTTCGCGCAGGTCGCGGCCGGGGCCGGGCTCGACGCCCTGTCCGTGGAGGCCGACTACACGGCCGAGCACGGCGCGCAGGCGACGCGCGGCCTGCTCGGCTCCGCCGAGCCGCCCACCGCGATCTTGTACGACAACGACGTGATGGCGGCCGCCGGGCTTGGCATGGCGCAGCGGATGGGGGTCAGCGTTCCCTCGGGCGTGTCGATCGTCTCCTGGGATGACTCCGCGCTCTGCGAGCTGATGCACCCCGCGCTCACCGCGCTGCGCCGGGACATCGCGGCCGCGGGCGGTCAGGCCGCCCGGATGCTGCAGGAGATGGCGGCCGGCGGCCAGCCGGCGAACTTCCGGGAGACGCCACCCGTCCTGGAGATTCGCGACAGCTGCGGCCTGGCGGGCGTCCCGCAGATCGCTCGCCCGCGCCGCTCGCAGCTTTCCGCCTGAGCTGAGCCGGATATCGACGGACATTTCAGGCGAAAACGGGATAAGCGGCACTCGTACGGTCTAAACTGGCAGTCCGTTAACAGGTCTGATATCTGATCGCGACATGAGCGATACGGAGACGGCACTTTACTTCGATGCTGCTTTGGGTTAACACTTAACCGGTATAGCCCACCTGTTCAACGGCGACACCGAGGCGGCCAGGACGCGATGCTTCCTGACCCGCAACGGCGACGCCGAGCCTAGAACGGACAAAAGCCCCGAGAGGGGTCGTTGCCGGACCGGTTGGCGCGCCGTCCTTGGCGCGCGGCACTCTTCCGTGACCCGGCGGCTACCCACCCCTGGGTTACCAGAGGACTTGCTAGTGAGGAGGTAGGAGCAGGTGAGACCTACAAAGAGCGCGACGAGCCGGCGATGGCGGGCCACCAGGTACGGTGGCGCGGCTGTCGCCGTGCTGGCACTGGCCACGGCCAGCGCCTGCAGCAGTAGCAGCAGCTCGTCGTCGAGCAGCAGCACCAGTACCACGTCGCCGTCGCCGTCGGCTTCGACGTCGTCGTCCCCAGCGTCCAGCGGCAGCGTTACCAGCTTCCCGCGGAACGAGACGCTCTACACCAGCGGCACGGCATATGCGCCGCCGTCGAACTGGAACCCGCTGGACGTGGGTAACTTCGCGACGGGCACGCAGGGCCTCATTTACGAGCCGCTGAACCTGTACAACCCGATCACCGGCGCGTACATGCCGTGGCTGGCGACGGACACGCCGTCCACCGGCTGGCAGGGCAACACCTACGTCATCGACGTGCGCTCGGGCGTGACGTGGAGCAACGGCACCCCGCTCACTGGCGCGGACGTCGCCTACTCCATCAACCTGGCCGTGAGCAACGCCAGCGACCCGTACTCGGCGAACGTCGCGACGGTCGCCAAGGCAACCGCCAACGGCAACACGGTGACCGTGACGTTCAAGGGCACCCCGGGGTACGCCGAGTTCACCGACTACCTGTGGAAGGCGCCGGTGCTGCCCGAGGCCGTCTGGTCCAAGCTCCCCGCGAGCCAGATCGCGACCGCGGCGAACACGAGCCCCGTGGGCACGGGACCGATGTCCCTGGACACGTACAACTCGCAGGAGGTCGCCTACCAGACCCGGTCGGGCTGGTGGGCCACCAGCGCGCTCGGCCTGAGCTTCAAGTTCAAGTACCTCGTGGACGTCGTCAACGGGTCCAACAACGAGGAACTCGGCCAGCTGACCGCCGACAACATCGACTGGAGCAACAACTTCCTGCCGGGCATCAACAACCTGCTCGGGAACCTGGGCGGTAGCTCCGTCTACGGGCTCAAGACCTACTACTCCGCCGCCCCGTACATGCTGTCCGGCAACACGGTGTGGCTTGAGCCGAACACCAGCATCGCGCCGATGAACAACGTCAACTTCCGCCGGGCACTGGCGTACGCGCTCGACCCGTCGGCCATCGCGCAGGCGGTGTACGGCGGCATCGCGAAGGCAGCCAGCCCGACCGGCCTGCTGCCCAACCTGGACAGCTTCGTCAACCAGAGCGTGGTCAGCCAGTACGCGGCCACCTACAACCCGGCCGAGGCCAAGACACTCCTGGCGTCGTCGGGCTACCACGGCCAGACCCTCACCCTCCAGGTGCCGCAGGGCTGGTCCGACTGGATGCAGGCCACCACCGTCATCCAGTCTGAGCTGAGCGCGGTCGGCATCAACGTCTCGCTCATCTACCCGCAGGCGTCAGCCCGCACCGCTAACCTGACCAACGGCACCTACGACCTGGCGCTGGACAACAACGCTGGTCTGGACTCCACCCCGTGGAGCTACTTCCAGCGCGTGTACGAGCTCCCGATCAGCAAGCAGCAGACCGCGCAGCTTAACTGGGAGCGGTTCAGCTCGCCGAGCGACTGGGCGCTGGTGCAGGAGGCGGGCACCGTCTCGCCGACCGACACCACCAAGCTGGACTCCATCTACTCCTCGCTGGAGAAGGACTTCCTCCAGCAGCAGCCGGAGATCCCGCTGTGGTACAACGGCATCTGGTTCCAGGGCAACACCGGGTACTGGGAGAACTTCCCGTCGAGCACGGGCACCGACCAGTACATCCCGGCGATGTGGGGTGGCTACATCGGCGCGATGACCACGGTCTACGCGCTGGCCAACCTCGAGCCCAACCCCAAGGCACCGTGAGGTTCCCCGCAAAACCCGATCGGATTAGTCACTAGCACGGTCCCAGAACGACCCGCCTTCCGGCCCGCGCAAGCGGGCCGGAAGGCGGGTCGCGGGGCCGTTGAACATTACCCCGGGAGAGGCGATCATGCGGCGCTACCTCGTCAGGAAGCTGATCACCTACGTGCTGGCGTTCTTCGTCGGCGTGAGCATCGACTGGGGAATCCCGCACCTGATGCCCGGTGACCCCATCCAGAACCTGCTGTCCAGGTTCGACCTCGACTCGGCGTCCTATGCCGCGCTCTACAAGTCGTTCGCGCAGTCCTTCGGCCTCAACGTGCCGCTGTGGCAGCAGTACCTGGACTTCTGGAAGGGCGTCGTCACCGGGAACATGGGGATCAGCATCTGGGACGCGCCGGCCAAGGTCACGACCCTCGTCTTCGGCGCGATGCCCTACACCCTGGCGCTGCTCGTTCCCGCCATCGCGGCCTCCTACGTCCTCGGGAACCGGCTCGGTGCCGCGGCCGCGCGGCGGAAGGTTCTCGACAACACCGTGCTGCCGCTCGGCTACGTCTTCCAGGCCATCCCGTACCCCTGGCTGGCGCTCGTGGTGCCCTACCTGCTCGGGGTGGTCTGGCACGTCTTCCCGACCGCCGGCGCCTATTCCGAGACGCTGCTCCCAGCCTGGAACTGGACGTTCATCGCGTCCCTGCTTGACCACTGGTTCCTGCCGTTCCTTACCGTGTTCCTGGTGAGCCTTGGCGGCTGGTCCATCGGCATGCGCAACCTGGTCATCTACGAGCTGGAGAACGACAGCTCCCGGTACCTGCGGGCGCTCGGCGCGCGCGAGCGGGTGGTCCGCAGGTACGCCTACCGCAACGCGTCGCTGCCGCAGCTGTTGGGCCTGGCGCTGGCGCTGGGCGTGGTCATCGGCGGCAACATCGTCACCGAGATCGCGTTCCACTACCCGGGCCTCGGCTACCTGATCTTCAACGCGATCGAGAACAACGACTACTTCCTGCTGCAGGGCATCTTCATCTTCATCGTCATGGGCGTCCTGATCGCCAACTTCATCATCGACCTGGTGTTCATCACGGTCGACCCGCGGACCCGCCTCAGCATGCAGGGAGCGACAGCATGAGTGAGGTGAGCGGGACCCCGGATGTCGTCGCACCGGTCGCAGGCGCACCCGCGGGCGCGCCCCTCGCCGCCCCGCTCGGCACTGCCGCCCGGCCGCGGCGCAACGACTTCGTCTACTACGGCCTGCGGAACAAGAAGCTCGTCTTCGGCCTCGGCCTCGAGTCCCTCCTCGTGCTGTTCGCGATCATCGGGCCGGTGATCGCGAAGTACCCGCCCGGCGACCTCACCGGAGTCTTCAGCGCGCACCCGGGCAGCAGGTTCTGGCTCGGCACCGACGACCTGGGCCGCGACCTGTTCTCACAGCTCGCGAACGGGCTGCGGGAAAGCTACCTGGTTGGCGCGCTCGGCGCGGCCAGCGCGGCAGCGGTCGGCATGGCGCTCGGGTTCACCGCCGGATGGCGCGGCGGCATCCTCGACGAGGTGCTGCAGATGCTCAC
>JASHXJ010000605.1 GCA_030043595.1 Trebonia sp. | reverse complement strand
CGGCTGGCTGGTGAGCTCTCGCAGCCAGACCATCAGCTCATCGCGTCCGGCCTCCGTGATCGCGTACACGGTGCGCTCGGGCCGGCGGCCCTCCCGGTTCACCTCAACCGGCTCGATGAAACCGCGGTCCGCGAGCCGGGTCACCGTGTCGTAGACCGACGATTCCCTGATCGCGAAGCCCCGGTCATGGCCGCGCTCGCGCATCAGCGACCGCATCTCATACGGATGCATCGGCCGCTCGTTCAGCAGGTTCAGCACCGACAGGGCGATGGGCGTGCGCGGCAGCGGGCGCGGCCGCGCGTCCCGCTGGCGGCCGGCGTCCGGTACCCGTGGCGGAACAGCAGCGGGGCGTTGATTACTCACTCTCGATCACTCAGCACCGAGTATATCGCGGCATATCGCGAGTTTCCAGCGTTGGCGGGTGGATACCCACTGTTCCGCCGATGTTTGCCTTCGGCGCCCGCCCGTTCCACGCTGTTACGCGTAACATGGGCCGATGGCAGAGACGAGGTCGTGTGAGCGCTGCGGCACGCCGTTTGAGCCGAAGCGGGAGCATGCCAGGTTCTGCTCGGCTCGCTGCCGGGTGGCGTGGAACCGGGAGAACTGGAACCAGGTGAACGCCCAGCAGCAGAAGTGGGGCAGCGAGAACTGGGCCGAGGAAGGCGGCGATCAGCCGTCAGCGGCCAGCGCGCTCGGCTGGGCGATCATCGCCATGCGCGATACCACCGAGCGGCTCGGCAAGGTCAAGTCCGGCGACCAGCCGCAGGCGTTCGCGGTGATCGGCGAGGCGGTCTGGTGGGTGACGATCGTCGACGCCACCCTCGTCAGGTATCACCCCGACGCCTACGAGGACACCCTGGCCGGGTCCGGTGCGGAGCGGGGTCTCATCGAGGGCACGTTCGCCGGGCTCCGGTACGTCAGGAACCGGATGGGCTACTACGCCGATCACGCCGACTTCATCGAGCCGAGGCTCAGCGACGACAACGAGCACGACGCGCCGATCACCGACTGGGCCTGGCAGTCGCTGCCTGAGCCGCCCGTGGAATCCCTGCCACCCCGCGGACAGGAGTGGGAGATGAGCCGCTACGAGGCCTACCAGGACCACCTCGCCGACCGCACCATCGGGGAGACCTTCGAACGGGCCGCCACCTTCCTGATACTGGCATCGCGGACCGTTGACGGCATCGGCCAGCTCGGCGAGTCCGCGGACTAGCAAGACTCGCGAGCACGAATCTCGCGCTGCATCAGTATCGTGTCCAGCCATCGGCCGTGCTTGAACCCGACCGCGGTGAGCCGTCCCGCGTCGGTGAACCCGCAGGCCCGGTGCAGCGCCACGGACGCGCCCGCACCAGTGTCCGCGATGACGGCGATCATCTGCCGGGCGCCGGCCTGCGCGCACTGCGCGAGCAGCGCGGTCAGCAGCAGCCTGCCGAGGCCCTTGCCGGTCCAGCCGGGCGCGAGGTACACCGAATCCTCAACCGTGTGCCGGTAGGCGGGCTTGGGCCGCCACTGGCTCGCGTAGGCGTACCCGGCGACCTCCCCGCCGGCCTCGGCGACAAGGAACGGCAGCCCGAGCTCCCGCAGGCCGGCGAGCTTGTGCTGCCAGTCCGCGGCGGCCGGTGGCGTCTCCTCGAACGTCGCTGCGCTGGTGGTGACGTAATGGGCGAAGATGCCGGTGATCACGGCGAGGTCAGCCGGCCCGGCTGCCCGGACCCGCAGTTGTTCGGGTGGTAGCGGCACACCCCGAGCGTACGCCGACCTGCACCGGCGCGAACTGCGTCCGAGCCCGCCCCAAACACCGATATTTCAGGAAATTCCGTACGTAAATAGTTTCAGGCTGTGTATTGCCTGCTACGCGGTGTTATGCCTACGATTTCTGTAGGGGCCGGTAGGCGCGGTTACCGTTGAGAGGTTCCCGGCATGTTCATGGCCCGGCACAAGCCGCCAGAGCGCAAGGCGTCACGCCGTGGCACCGCGGAACGCACGCTGGAACGGCGGTACGACTTTCACCTCAGCGAGGCGATCCGCGCGGCGCTGGAGGGCAGCCATGACAAGGCCGCGACGCACTCCGGGACCGCGCTGTCGATAAGCCGGGAGCTGTGCGCGGGCGCCCGTGACCCGGCGGGGCACCAGGCCGAGCTTGCCGCGGCGCTGTGCAATCACGCACGGTACGTCGCCACCCCGGTGCACGCGATCGCACTGCTGGCCGAGTCGGCGGGCCACTATGCCGCGCTCGCGGAGGCCGACCCGGCCTGCTACGAGGTGCCGCGGATCGACGTGCTTACCCGGGTCGCGCTGGCCCACGACACGTCAGGCAACACCGGGGACGCGATCACGCTGCTGCGCGAGGTCGTCCGGATGTACCTGCGGGCACCCGCGGCCGACCTTGCCGAGCGGGACCTCGGCCTCGCGAGAGCCCGTTTCCACCTGGGCCGCTGCCTGCTCAAGACGGGGGCGGAAGCCGACGGGCTCGCCGAAACCGACACCGGGCTGGCCCTCGCCGACCACGCCCTTGACCGGCTCCGCCTCGCGCTCTGGGCGCCCGGCTGGCTCGCCACCGCCCCACGGTACGTGCAGCTCGCCGTCCCGGACTGGGCGGCGGCCGCCGTCCGCGCGATGACGCTGCACGCCGCGGCCGGCCACTGGGAGAACGCCGCCGCGGCGGCAGACGCCGCCGTCCGGCTCTCCGGCGGGCTCGCCTGGCTCGGCGGGGACACGCTGCGTGAAGCGCACGAGGCTATCCGCGCCCGGGCCGACGTCATCTGGGCACATACCCAGCCCCCAGAGCACAAGGCCGCCGGCTAGCCGACCGCCGCAGCTCTACAGTTCCGCGGCCTCGGTGAAGCGCTTGCGCGAGCGCTCGACCTCCGCCTCGGCCGCCGCGCGGCCGGCCCAGCGGGCGACCTCAACGGACTTGCCCGGCTCGAGGTCCTTGTAGACCTCGAAGAAGTGCTGGATCTCCAGCCTGTCGAACTCGGCCAGGTCGCCGGCATCGCGCACGTGCTCGGCTCGCAAGTCATGCGCGGGCACGCAGACGATCTTCTCGTCAGGCCCCTTCTCATCGCTCATCTTGAACATGCCGATGACCCGCGCCGTGATGAGGCAGCCAGGGAAGGTCGGCTCCTCGAGCAGCACCAGCGCGTCGAGCGGGTCACCGTCTCCGCCCAGGGTCTCCTCGATGAACCCGTAGTCGGCCGGGTACCTGGTCGCGGTGAAAAGCATGCGGTCGAGCCTGATCCGGCCGGTCTCGTGGTCCATCTCGTACTTGTTCCGCTGGCCCTTCGGGATCTCGATGACTACCTGGACGTCCATGTTCTCTCCCCGCGATGGCTACGGACGCATCCCATTGTCGCCGGTGGCGGCGCCGGCGCCGGATGCCGGGTAACCGGCGGCCGGACGGGCCTAAGCTGAGCACACCGCAACCCGCGAAAGGTAGGTACGTGCGCCGCACCCGGATCACGGCCCTGGTAACCCTCGCGATGCTGAACGTATTCACGCTCGCGGCCGGGGTGATCGTGGCGCGCATGCTGCCGCCCCGGCTCGCGGCGCTGCACATCCCCGTCGCCGGGTCCCGGCCCGTAGTGCGGGCCGGGACCGTGCTGACCCCGGTGCCCGCCCCGGCGGGGAGCGGCCTGGCGGGCATGGCCACCGATCCGCCGCCGACCGCCGCCGGGCTGTCCGCCGTGCTGGCTGCCGCCCTTCCGGCCGCCGACGTCGGCCCGCTGATCGGGGTCGAGGTCGCCGACGCGACGACCGGCGATGTGCTCTACTCCGACAACGCGGGCACGCTCGCGACGCCCGCGTCTACCACGAAGCTGGCGACCGCGCTCGCCGCGCTCGCCGTGCTCGGGCCCGACGCGCGCTTTACCACCAGCGTGCGGCTGGTGAGCGGCGGAATCGTGCTCGTCGGCGGTGGCGATCCCATCCTTGCCGTGCACGCGTACCCGGCTTCGGCTTACCCGCGTCCTGCCACGCTGGCCGCGCTCGCGGCCGGCACCGCGCGGGCGCTGAAGGCCCAGGGGCATACCTCCGTGGCACTGGGCTACGACACCTCGCTCTACAGCGGGCCGGGCCTGGCGCCAGGGTGGACGTACGCCGGCGACGTGTACTCGGGGAACGTGACGCCGATCGTCTCGCTCGAGGCCGACCAGGGCCGGCTCACCCCGTCGGGCGCGCTCCAGGACTCCGATGACCCGGTCAACTACGCGCCGCGGGCGACGGACCCGGCCGGCCTGACCGCGGCCGCGTTCGCCGCGCTGCTCGGGCAGGACGGAATCACGGTGCGCGGCGGCCCGTCGCCGGACACCGCGCCGAAAGGCGCGCCGGTGCTCGCCAGCGTGAGCTCGCCCCCGCTGTACCAGATCGTCGAGCAGATGCTGCAGGAGAGCAACAACGTGATCGCCGAGAACCTGGCGAGGCACGTGGCGATCGCGCTGGGCATGCCCGCGACGTTCGCCGGCGCGGCGGACGCGGTGCTGACCGAACTGCGGCGCCTGGGCGTGACGACGCCGGCCCGCCTGGTGGACGGCAGCGGCCTCTCGCCGGACGACGGGATCGCGCCGGAGACGCTGGTGCGTATCCTCGAGGTCGCCGCGGACACGCCGCGGCTGCGGCCGCTGATCACGGGGCTGCCGGTCGCCGGGTTCACCGGGACGCTGTCCCGCGGGGACAGCGTGTTCGGCGGGATCGGCGGCACTGCGCGCGGCGTGGTGCGCGCGAAGACAGGCAACCTCGCCACCGTCGCCGCCCTGGCGGGGCTGGTGTACGACCGCAGCGGCAGGCTGCTGATCTTCGCGATCATGGCGCCGCAGGTGCCGGGGGCCGGGATGCTGCAGGCCGCCGCGCAGGCGATCGACGCTGCGGCCGCGGGGTTCGCCGCCTGCGGCTGCCGGTAGGCCCTGCAAAGCGCCGGAGTTGTCCCGCCCCTTGTGCCACTATCGTCGCCCAGCACGTACGGTAGGACTGTGAGCAGCGCACAGATGATCAACTGGGACCTGGCTATCTCGACCGGTGTCCGTTTCGCCCGGCAGGGGCCTGAGGTCAGCCTCGCCGATGCCCGTGCCGTTGTGGCGGAACTGCGCGGCCTGACCGCCGTCGTCCAGCAGCCAGTCCGCGAGCTCACCGGCCTGACCAGCCAGGATTCGGCCGGGCCGGTCGCCGTGGTGGATCGCCCAGGCTGGATACGGGCGAACGTGGGCGGCTTCCGCGTCGTTCTCGAGCCGCTGGCGGAGAAGCTCGCGGAGCGTGGCAACGTCGTGCCAGGGGCCGGTTCTGTGGTCAGCTCGGTAGGGTCGCGCGTCACCGGCGTGCAAGCGGGCCTCATCCTCGCGTACCTGTCCGCGCGGGTGCTCGGCCAGTACGAGCTGTTCCTGCCGCCAGGCGAGGGCGGGACCGCCAGGCCCGCCAGCGGAACCGGTGCCGGCGGAACCGCCGGGAACGGAGCATCCGCCAACGGGACGTCCGCGCAGGGCGTGGCCCAGGGCGTCGGGCGGCTCACCCTGGTCGCGCCGAACATCGTCATGGTCGAGCGCGAGCTCGGCGTCGACCCGCACGACTTCCGGCGCTGGGTGTGCTTGCACGAGGAGACGCACCGGGTGCAGTTCACCTCGGTGCCGTGGCTGCGCGGTTACGTGCAGGGCATGATGACAGACTTCCTGCTCGCCTCTGACCTGGACCCAGGCGCGATCCTGGAGCGGCTGCGCGCGGCGGCCAGCGCGGTCGCCGGCGCCGTGCGCGGCGGCGACGGTGAGTCGCTCATGGAGGCCATGCAGTCGCCTGAGCAGCGCGCGCTGCTCGACAAGCTCACCGCTGTGATGACCCTGGTCGAGGGACACGGGGACTACGTGATGGACGCGGTGGGGCCGCAGGTGGTGCCCTCGGTCGCCGAGATCATGGAGCGGTTCAACGCCCGGCGCGGTTCGGCCGGCCGCGCGGAGCAGATCCTGCGCCGGATTCTCGGCATCGACCTGAAGATGAAGCAGTACGCGGAGGGATCGCGGTTCGTCCGCACGGTCGTCGAAGAGGCCGGGATGGCCGGGTTCAACACGGTGTGGACGTCGCCGGAAACGCTGCCCACCCGCGCCGAGCTGTCCAGTCCCGCGGACTGGCTGGCCCGGGTTGGCTGACCGCTCCGGGGCGGCTGGCAAGCGGGGGAGGACGGGCACCCCCGGCAGGGCGGGCGGCTGACGTGGGCCCGGCACCCGCCGTCGCGGCGGTCCGCAACGCGGTGCGCGCCTGCGTCAGCGATCTGGCGCCCGGCGGCATCGTGCTCGCCGCGTGCTCGGGAGGCGC
>JASHXJ010000077.1 GCA_030043595.1 Trebonia sp. | reverse complement strand
GGTGACCGTGGCCACGTCGGTTGTCAGCGAGATGGCCGGGAGCGCGCGCTTGCCGACGATCACCGGGTGCACGAACTCCACCGCGACATGCTGGGCGTCAGTGCTGGGCCCGCCGGCGCCGAACACGACAAGCTTGCCGCCGCGGTGGAAGCGGACCGCCATCGCGTGACAGGCCTCGGCTACCGCTCCGGCCTGCTGTGCCAGCTCCATGGCGGGATCGCTGCGCAGCTCGAACAGGCGACTGACCTCGGGATGGTCGTGCGCTGCAGGCGTCACCGTTGAGGCCATAGCAGCACCGTAGGACACTTATGGGGGGGTGTCCAGCCTACGGTAGACAGTTTTGGGGTCCTGCGCGTGACGACGGCCTTGACGCGCAGGTCACGTTCGGCCCGGCCGCGCAACGACCACCCGCGGGCACCGGCTGCGCATCGCCGGCCGCGCCAGTAACTGGCGTCCGCGTTGGCCACTCTGTGGCCACTTTCGTGTCCGGGATGCGCACCGTGATCGCGCCGAGTACCGCATAAAGGGGCATTGACTACCGTATGGTTATGACCCGGCGGTAGCCGCCGCCCCGGGGACGAAGGAGAACACGCCAGCAATGGCAGCCACGCTCCAGGACATGCTGCTCGCACCCGAGACCAAGCCACAGGTGGTCGCCGACTGCGAATCGCTCGTTAACAACGAACTTTCCGGTATGTCCGGTATCTCAGGGACCGCGGTCAAGCTCGCCTACAAGACGGTGCGGACCTTCTCCGAAGGCCACATCCTCTTCATGCTGGAGACGCTGCTCCCGGAGATGGCCGACGAGCTTCAACCGTACTGGGCCGACTTCAACGACGCTGGCGGCGGATCGTTCGGCGACTACCTGGTGAAGCATGAGGACGAGGTCAGCGAGGCGCTGCTCTCCATCACCGACGAGCGCGGGCGCAATTCCGAGCGCCCGCTGATCGTGAAGGCTTACAACACCGTGCGCGGCAGCGCCGGCAAGCACGTGAAGGCGGCTCTTCCGCAGGTCGGCGCGCTGGTGCAGAAGTATGCCTGAGCCTTGCCTGACCCTTCGGCACGGATGAGCGATAGCGACGCTGACTTTATCGTGGTAGGGGCCGGCACCGCCGGCTGCGTGCTGGCGGCCAGGCTGTCCGCCAACCCGGCCAGTCGCGTGCTGCTGCTCGAAGCCGGCGGCGCGGAGCGGACCCCCGCGATGACCGTGCCGAACGCGTGGCCGGAAACCCTGGGCTCGGCGGCCGACTGGGCGAACGTCACGACCCCTCAGGCGGACGCGGGACCCGTGCTGCTGCCGCGCGGCAGGACTTTGGGCGGGTCGAGCGCGATCAACGCCCTGGCGCACGTCCGCGGCCACCGGGCCTGCTACGACAGCTGGCCGCAGGGCTGGCGTTTCGGGGACTTGCTGCCCTACTTCCTGCGCAGCGAGCGGACAGCGGGCCAGGATCCTGCGCTGCGCGGAACGCACGGTCCCGTACCGGTCGCCGCGGTGAGCGAACCGCATCCCGCGGCGCGCGCGTTCGCCGAGGCGCTCACGGCGATGGGGTACCCGCGCACCGATGACCTCAGCGGCCGACGGCAGGAAGGCGTGGCGTGGGCGGACCTGGCCATGGCGGACGGGCAGCGGGTCAGCGCGGCGGACGCGTACCTGCGGCCGGTGCTCGGACGGCCGAACCTGACCGTATTCACGGACTGCCTCGTCACCGGGTTGCGCCTTCGGCAGGGCCGCTGCGTCGGCGTCGGGTACGTCCGCGGCGGCGTGCCACGGACGGCGCGGGCCGCCGAGGTGGTCGTCTGCGCGGGCGCGATCGGCTCGCCGCAGCTGCTGATGCTGTCGGGGATCGGCCCCGCCGACGAACTGCGCTCGCTGGGCATCGAGCCGGCCGCCGACCTGCCCGCTGTCGGCGCGAGCTTGCAGGATCATCCGGTCATCGTGGTCTCCTACGCCGCGCGCATGCCGCTGCCTGCGAGCCGCTACAACAACGGTGAGGTGTACGCCGCAGTCCGCAGCGCCCCCGATGCGAGCTACCCAGATCTGCACTTGTTCCCGATCCTGCTGCCGGTCGCCCCGGCCGGCCACGAGCCACCCGCCGCTGGCTACGCGCTGGTCGCGGCGATCGTGGCGCCAGACAGCCGTGGATCGGTGCGGCTGGCCTCGGCCGCACCGGACGCGGCCCCGGTGATCGACCCCGGCTTCCTCACCGATCCGCGCGACACCGCCCGGCTGGAGGCCGGACTGCGGATCGTCCGGCAGGCGGGAGCAAGTCCCGCGTTCGACGCCGTCCGCGAGCGCGAGATATGGCCGGGACCGGGCATCGCGACCGCTGCCGCCCTGCGCGGCTACCTGCGCCGGGGTGTCGGCAGTTACTATCACCCGGTCGGCACCTGCGCGATCGGCGCGGTCGTGGACGCCAGCCTGCGGGTACACGGCGTCACCGGGCTGCGGGTGGCCGACGCCTCGGTCATCCCCGTGATCCCCAACGCGCACCCGAACGCGACGGTTTACGCCATCGCGGAGAAGGCGGCCGACATGATCGGGGTCCCGGGCGCGAGCACCGGATAGCCGGTGCACGCGAGCGGCTTACGTGACCGGGACGGAGACCGCGACCACCGGAAAGCCAGCGAGGTCGACGCGGCGCACGAGCACGAGGACCGCGTCGCTGCCCAGCGGGCCCGCGGCGACCGCGAACACCTTGGCGTTGTTGCCGCGGCCTCCCTTTGTCCCGATCGCCAGGTGAACCTGGGCCACCGTCGCGCCGCCGCGCACGCGCACGACGCGGAGCAGGACGCCGCCGGACGGGGACGCCTCTGTGACCGCCGCCAGGCCGCCGCTGACGCCGGCGTAGCCGTCGTCGAAGTACGGCGGGCTGTCCCCTTCGTTCTTCCCGGTCAGCAGGACCGGCATCGTGTGAGCGCCGGTCGTGTCGTCACGGCACTCGAAACCGACGTCGACAACCTCGCAGACCGCTCCCGCGGTCAGCACGATTGTCTCAAGCTGGCCGCCGAGCTCGGTCCACCGCGGCTGCCCGGTCGTCGCGTCCAGCGCGAGCACCGTGCTCTCCTCGTCGTCAGGGCCGAGCGCGACCGGCCACGCGTAGGGGCGCGGCAGGCGGCTGGCGAACTGCCGGCCCGCGGGAGGAGGCGCGACCTCCCCGGTGAGCAGCAGCAGGTCGCCGTCGCGCGCCGCCGCGGTGACCGCGAGAGACTGGCTGGCGTCCGCGCCGCCGTCGGACGGCGACCACCATGTCCACAGCGCCTTTCCCGTCGCGGGGTCGAGACGCTGCACGACCGCGCGCGAACCGCAGTGGAACGAGGCGGCGGCGAGCGGGCCGTCCGCGGCCAGGCCGAGCCCGGAACCAGTCGCCGGGCCGGCCATGTTCCACGGCGCGCAGTCCGCCGGCCGCGGGTCGCGCCAGGCCACTGCCCCGGTCGACGCGATCAGCGCCGTCACGGTCTCGGCCGGATCACCGGTCAGCAGGTACTCCCCGGAGACCGCGACCGGCGGAGACTGGTAGTCGCCGGTGACCGGAACCGACCACCGCTTCGCGCCGGTCGCGAGATCAAGGGCGACGTACTCGGAGACGACCGGGTACACCATCGCGGGAGCGTGGCCGACCTCGTGACCTGCCTCGACGATGACGACGTTCCCGGCCGGCACCAGGCCGAGGATCTGGGGCAGCGACGCGGGCATGGCCGCCGTCCAGGCCGGCGCGCCCGTCGCGGCGGCTATCGCCTCGACTATGTCCCCGCTGGCGGTCCAGTGGACGCCGAGCAGCAGCCGGCCCGCGAACGCGAAGTCACCCCACGGCGCGCCCTGCCAGAGCGTGCGGACAGCGTCGCCGGTCACGGACGCCGGCTTCTCCGGCCCAGGCCCGGCCGGAGAGGTAACGCCCGTGGCCGGGGACGCTGTCGATGGCGGCGCCAGCGGCTGCGCCGGGCCGCAGCCCGCCAGCGCCATGACGGCGCCGGCGACGAGAGTGCCCACCGCAGCACTGGCACGCCAGACATCCGCCATGTTCGTTGGACGCGGCGGCGACGGTCCTGGTTCCACGCCGTCTGCCAACGGGGTAATTGACCTGCCTGCCGCGGATGCCGCGAAGGTCGCGGCTTACGGGGCCGGATCAGACCGCTTCGAGCAGGTAGAGCCAGGTGGACGGCGCGCCGAAGGGCTCGCGGCGAGCGATCTTCAGGCCGCCGGCCTCGAATGCCTCCTCGTAGGCAGCGCGTTCATGGAGCCGCACGCCCATGAAAGCATGGGCGAGCTCGAACCCGAGGGAGAAGATGGGGGCCGGCTCAGCGCGGTCAGCGCGCTCCTGCGCCGCGGTGTCGGCGAGCAGAAAGTAGCGGGCCGCCGGGAAGGCCGCGCGCAGCGAGCGGATGAGCTGCGGGTGGTCGCGGGTGGAGGCGAACATGTCATGCAGCATGAAAATGCTGATGACCAGGTCGGCTTCCGGGAAGGTCCGCCCGGAGCCGAGCAGTGCCAGGAAGTCGGCCCGGACGAACTCGACGCGGTCGTCGAGGCCCAACTCCCGCGCCCGGGCCTCGGCCATCAGGCACGCGTCTTCGCTGATGTCAATGCCAATTCCGCGACGGCCAGGATCCTCGTCGCACAGCCTCAGCAGGCGGTCACCGCCGCCGCAGCCGATGTCGACAGTGCACGCGAAGTCGATCGAGCCCAGGACTTCGTCCTGAACCTTGCTCATCAGCAGCCGGTCCGCCTCAGCACAGCCGAGTGCCACCTTGGCACCGTCGCGGACCACATCCCGGCCGAAGACGAGTCGTCCCTCGGTCAGGCCGGCCAGGTCCCGCCACACCGCGCCGTGCCCGGCTACGCACCAGGTGAAGAAGCCCTGCTGGCGCAGCAGGTCCCGGCCGGCCGGGGTGAGGGTCGCGGTATCCGCCGCAGCGTCGACCTCGGCGAAGCCGAGCCGGTCCATCACCTGGAGCAGGGCGGCCAGCCGGCCCCGATCGGCGCCGGGCGCCAAGAGCCCGAGCCTGCTCTCACCCTCCTCCCACCTCCGCAGAACGCCGAGGTCGTGCAGGGCCTGCAGGACATTGGCTCCGATGTATCCGTTGAACAGCGAGGCCGGGGTCGGGATTGCTTTGGTGGCGTCCGCGTCGGCCGTGGTCATCGTTTCTCGCTTTCGTGAGCTGTGGGAGAAGCCGGACCGTCGGCGGGAGCACCGGACAGCAGGATGGACAGGGCGTCGCAGAACGCGTCCATCTGACTTTCGGAGCCTACGGTCACCCGCAGGCTTCCGGGCAGGTCGAGCGCCGCCATGTCGCGTACGAGGATGCCGTGCTCGGCCGCGAGGCGCTGGGCCAGATCCGGACCGCCGGCCGGCCGGACGAGCACGAAGTTCGCCTCAGACCGTATGTATCCGACCCCGAGGGCGGCCAGGCGCCGGCAGAGGTGATCCCGGGCCGCGGCCGTCTGCTTGCGCACCCTGTCGGGGAAGTCAAGTTCGTCGAGGGCCGCGGTGGCCGCGCGTTGCGCGATCCGGTTGACGCTGAACGGGGTCGAGCCGTGGGCCGCGCGCAGCCGTGAAATCGGCTCGGTGCCGCCGACGGCATAGCCGACCCGCAGCGCGGCCAGTCCCCAGGCCTTCGAGAAGGTACGCAGGATGAGGGCGCGGCGGCCGGCCCGGATCGCATCCAGAACGGTGTCGCGGCCGGTCTCGGCAAATTCGATGTAGGCCTCGTCGAAGACGGCCAGGGCGCCGGT
The DNA here is from genome assembly GCA_030043595.1 of Trebonia sp. GTDB lineage: Bacteria > Actinomycetota > Actinomycetes > Streptosporangiales > Streptosporangiaceae > Trebonia. The sequence continues at coordinate 4,570 of JASHXJ010000077.1, read as the reverse complement.
CGCGTCCGCGGCTTCGAGGATCTCGGCGACGCCCGCCTCGTCGAGCATCGTGCCGAGGGGATTGTGCGGATTGCAGACGAAGGCGACGTCCGCGCCGTCGCGCAGGGCGGCGGCCACGGCACCGGGACAGACCGCGTCGCCCGCTACCGGTACGACGCGCATCTCGGCGTCGGCGACCGCGGCGGCAGCGGCGTAGCCGGGGAAGGTATGGTCGGTGACCGCGATGATCCGGCTCCGGCCGGACGGCACGGCCAGCGCGATCAGGTGGATCAGTTCATCGGCGCCGTTCGCCACGAGGATCGCCTCGGGGCTCACCTCCAGCGCTGCCGCGAGGCGTCGGCGCAGCGCCGCGCACTCGTGGTCGGGATAGATGGAGGACAAGCGGGCGAGCTCATCGGCGGCGGCTTCGAGAGCCGCTGCGGGCGCGCCGTAATGGCTCTCGTTGCAGTGCAGGCGCAGCATGCCGCGCTCCTGGTGCTCCGCAGGGCCGTTCGACATGAGGATGTCATGGCTGATCGAGGTTCCCGTGGGCACGTGAAGACCTTCCGGGGTGATGACGGGGAGGACCGGATCTCGGGCCGGACCGGCCTACCGGCGCCGGCACAGCGCGTGTTGCGCGAAACCCTGCATGAATGCGCTTATAGCAAATTGCAAATCCTGGAAATGGAATATAGGCGCTGCGTCGCTCGCGCGTCAAGGGTTTCGCCCGGAGCCCGTACCCGAGAGCTTGGGTCTTGACAGCGCCAATCAGACACGAATTAGATGGTTGTCTGCCTCCGTGCGGTCGCGGCGTCGGGAACTCGTCGCCGGGTGAGCGCGGCGGGCTCGCGGGTGGGACACACTGAGCACAACTTCGCTCATCGGCCCTCGATGGCATCCATTCGGACCCGCATTATCACCGAAATCTCTGGAAGGACAGTCCTGTGGCGATACTGGGCACTCTCCTGAAGAACCGCCGTGCGGGCGAGGCACAGCTCGCCTGGAACCTCCCCGGCCTGGCGGCCCCTCAGACCCTGGCACTCACCAGCACCGCGTTCGGCGAGGGCGAGGCGATCCCGGCCAGGCACGCGGGCCGGCGCGTCGGCGGCGACAACCTCTCTCCCGACCTGGCCTGGACCGGGGTGCCCGACGACACCGCCCGGTTGCTGCTCGTGATCGAGGACGCCGACTCGCCCTCGTCCCGGCCTTTTGTGCACTGTGTCGCCGTAATCGATCCGTCCCGCCCAGGTGTGTCGCCAGGCGAGCTGGCCGCCACGGGGGCTAGCGGGCCGGTACAGGTTCTGAAGTCAACCGCGGGTACCGGCTATCTCGGGCCCGGGCCGCTCAAGGGGCATGGCGCACACCGCTACGTCTTCCAGCTGTTCGCCCTGGCCGCAGACCTGCCCGCCGAACTCGGCGGGACCGCGCTGCGGGAGGCCAGGCCCGCTACTGTGCTGGCCGCGGCCGGCCCCGCACTGGCCCGGGCGCGCCTGACGGGATCGTACGAACGCTGATCCGGGCGCGGCGGCGCTAGTTCTGGATTAGAGGGCCGCTATATCGGGCCTTGCTAGCATCGGCGCCAAGATTCAAGTTGTGACATCCTCATTTGTCACATAGCGGGTCGGCTGTAATTCCTTACGGGAAGCCAAGGAGTCTTGTACTGCCGATATCTCACGGAACGGCATGTTCAGCCGGAGCATGCACGGAGTGAGTCCGAAAGGATGGCGATGACGAATCCATTCGAGGATGAAGACGCTAAGTATATCGTCCTTGTGAACGACGAGGGCCAGCACTCCCTATGGCCGGTGTTCGCCGATGTGCCCGCCGGCTGGCGCAACGTGTACGGCGAGGAGAGCCGCCAGAACTGCCTGGCGTACATCGAGGAGAACTGGCAGGACATGCGGCCGCGGAGCCTCGTCGAGGCCATGGAGGCCGACCGCCAAGCCGCCCCGTCCGCCTGAGTCCGGCGGCACGGGAGCGCGGTCCGGGCGCGCGGCGCGGCGGTACGGGCCGAACCGAGGGGGGATGAGGGCCAGCGGCTTGAGGGAGCGGACATGCAGGGTTCGACTATAGAGACGACGCTGCCCGGCCGGTTCGAGGAACAGGCCGCGCGTACCCCTGGCGCTACCGCACTGCTCGACGGCGGGACGGCGCTCTCTTATGCCGAACTCAACGCCAGGGCGAACCGGCTCGCACGGTACCTGGCCGCGCATGGAGCCGGCCCCGAGTCCTTCATCGCGATCGCGCTGCCGCGCGGTGCGGAACTGGTAGTCGCCATCCTGGCCGTGCTCAAGGCAGGGGCGGCCTACGTGCCGGTCGAGCCCTTGTACCCGGTGGAACGGATCGCGTTCGTCCTGACCGACGCCGCCGCGACTATCGTGGTCACCGACGCGGACACGGCGCAGCGCCTGGCCGGGTCCGGCACGCAGGCCGACGCCTCGGCCGTGCGGCGGGTCGTAGTCGACGAACCGCGCCAGGCCGCGCAGATCGCCCTGTGCCTGGGAGACGACCTGGCCGACGCGGACCGGACGGCCCCCCTGCGCGGCGCGAACCCTGCCTACGTGATTTATACCTCCGGATCCACCGGCCGTCCGAAGGGCGTAGTCGTCACGCATGACAATGTGCTGCGGCTGTTCGATGCCACCGCTGCCTGGTTCCAGTTCGGCCCCGACGATGTCTGGACCCTGTTCCACTCCTGCGGGTTCGACTTCTCCGTCTGGGAGATCTGGGGAGCGCTGCTGTACGGCGGGCGCCTGGTCATGGTGCCCTTTGCGACGAGCCGGGCACCGGAGCGGTTGCTTGGGCTCCTCGCCGAGACCAGTGTCACCGTCCTGAACCAGACCCCGTCTGCGTTCCGTCAGCTGGCCGAGGCCGAGAGGGGCTTCCCGGGCCTCGCTCGGCGGCTCGCGCTGCGCTGCGTCGTGTTCGGCGGCGAGGCGCTCAACCCGGCGGCGCTGGCCGACTGGTACGAGCGGCACGCCGAGGACGTGCCACGACTGGTCAACATGTACGGCATCACCGAGACGACCGTCCACGTAACCTATGCGCCGCTCGACCGGGAGCAAGCCCGCAGCTCTGCCAGCGTCATCGGCGTGGGCCTTCCGGACCTGGGCTTGTACGTCCTCGATGACTGTCTGGAGCACGTGCCCGACGGTGCGACCGGGGAGCTGTACGTGTCCGGAGCCGGGCTGGCCCGCGGCTACTGGGATCGCGCCGGACTGACCGCGTCGCGGTTTGTGGCGTGCCCGTTCGGCGGGCCGGGTGAGCGGATGTACCGGACCGGGGATCTCGTGCGCCGTGCCGCCGACGGGCGGCTCGAATTCGCTGGACGGGCAGACGACCAGGTCAAGATCCGTGGCTTCCGTATTGAGCTTGGCGAGGTGGAGTCCGCTGTTGCGGCGGTGCCTGGCGTCGGCGCGGCGGCGGTGCTGGTGCGCGAGGACCGTCCGGACGACCGGCGCCTGGTCGCCTACGTGGTGCCCGAACGCGGACCCGGCGGCGCCGCGGTTGACCCGGCGCGGGTGCGCGCGGCCGTGGCCCGGACCCTGCCGGAGTACATGGTGCCCGCGGCGGTCGTCGTCCTCGGCGCGCTGCCGCTGACGGTGAACGGCAAGCTCGACCGTCGCGCTCTTCCCGCGCCTGACTGGTCTGGTTCTCTTGCCGCGTATCGCGCTCCGCGCACCGAAGCCGAGTCGCTGCTGGCCCGCATCTGGGCCGACGTCCTGGGCCTGGACCAGGTGGGCATCGACGACAACTTCTTCGACCTGGGCGGCCACTCGCTGCTTGCCGCGCAGGTGATCACGCGGGCGCGCGCCGGGCTGGGGGTAGAGGTCTCGGTCAGGACTCTGTTTGAGTCACCGACGGTGGCCGCACTGGTGGCAGCCTTGACTACGGATTCCGAGGCGGAGGGGCTGCGCCTGGGGCTGGTCGCGCGGCCGCGCCCGGGTGTGGTGCCGTTGTCGTTCGCGCAGCAGCGGCTGTGGTTCCTGAACCGGCTCGAGGGCGCGTCGTCGGCCTACAACATCCCGGTGGCAGTGCGCATCACCGGCCGGCTGGATCAGGCCGCTCTGCTGGCAGCGCTCGGCGACGTCGTCGCCCGGCACGAATCGCTGCGCACGGTGTTTCCCGAGCGGGAGGGCGTTGCATTCCAGCGGGTGATCAGCGCTGCGGATGCAATTCCGCCGCTGACGGTGGTCCCGGTGACCGGTGAGGAGGAGCTGGCCGCGGGAATTGCGGGGGCGGTGTCTGCTGGGTTCGACGTGTCTGTCGAGCTTCCGGTGCGGGCGTGGCTGTTAGTGTCGGGTGAGTCGGAGTGCGTCTTCGTCCTGGTGGTCCACCATATTGCCGCGGACGGGTGGTCGCTGGGCCCGCTGAGCCGGGATCTGAGTGCCGCGTATGCGGCGCGGGCTGCCGACTGTGCTCCGCAGTGGGCCGCGCTGCCGGTGCAGTACGCCGATTACGCGCTGTGGCAGCGGGAGCTGCTCGGCGACGAGGACGACCCGGACAGCCTGGGGTCGCGGCAGGTGGACTTCTGGCGCGAGGCGCTGGCGGGGCTGCCGGAGGAGATCGCGCTGCCGCTGGACCGGCCGCG
>JASHXJ010000076.1 GCA_030043595.1 Trebonia sp. | reverse complement strand
GTCGCCGCGGCGGCGGAAACCACAGTCTCGATCGCGCGCCGTTCGGCTACTGTCGGCCGGGATGCGACGAATGCGTCATAGCCGGGTCCGGCGGGAACCCCCACCTCACCGGGGTCCTCGGCGTGGACGGACAGCGGCGCGCGGGCCTGCGCCACCTCCTTCATGGCGGCGCGCAGCTCGGCGCGGTCAAGCGGCGGGAACTCAGGGACACCGCAGTCGGCCAGGAAGCACTGGAACCCCAGCACGCCCGCGTCCAGCAGCGGCAACAGCGCGCCGGCGTTGCCAGGCACCGCGCCGCCCCAGAACGCCACGTCGACCGCGCACTGCCCGGCCGCCGCGGCGGCCTTCTCCCGCAGCGCCGCCACGGACACCGTCGCCGGCACCGAGTTCTGCGGCATGTCGCAGATCGTCGTCACCCCGCCGGCCAGCGCCGCCCGGGTGGCGCTCGCGAACCCCTCGCACTCGGCCCGCCCCGGCTCGCTCACGTGCACATGCGTGTCCACCAGCCCGGGCAGCAGGGCAAGCTCGCCGAGATCCACGTCGGCAGTCACGCCACGCTGAGCACCGTAATCGGCGATGTCATCGATCCGATTATCCCGAACGAGCACGGCCGCCTCCCGCACCCCATCCGGCAGCACCACCCGGGTCGACCTGATGACCAGCGTCTCGCTCATAGCCAGCCAAAACTTGCCGAGCTGTCCGCCGGGTCGAGCGGGAAATACTCCAGCCCGACGCTGCCCGCGTAGCCCTGCGCGGCGAGCTGCCCGAACAGCGGCTCGAAGTCCAGCGACCCGGTACCTGGCGCGCCCCGTCCTGGCAGGTCGGCGATCTGCACGTGCCCGATCCTGTCCCGGTACCGCGACAGCACCCGCGGCACGTCCTCGCCCATCGTCGCGAGATGGTAGAGGTCGGCGAGAAACGCCACGTTGGCGGCGGGCACCTTGCCGATCACCCCGAACGCGGCGGCGCTGGAGTCGATGGGGAACGCCGGCGCGTCGACGGAATTGATCGCCTCGACCAGGACCGACGCGCCGATCGCCGCCGCGGCCTCGGCGGCGAGCGTGAGGTTCTCGATCGCGACCGCGTCCTGCTCGGCCGGGTCAACGCCCGGAAGCCGGTTCCCGTACGCCGCGTTCAGCCGCACGCAGCCGGTCCGCCGCGCGATCTCGACGCAGGCGCCGATGTTCTGCCGGAACGCCGCCGCCGCCTTCGGGATCGACACCAGTCCCCGCTCCCCGGCCGCCAAGTCCCCGGCGTGGAAGTTGAGGCTGACCAGCTCGACTCCCGCGTCCGCGAGCGCGGTGACGAACGCGTCCGCGTCGGGGTCAGAGGGCACCATTTCCGCCCACGGCCACCAGAACTCCACCGCGTCGAACCCCGCGGCCTTCGCCGCCGCCGGCCGCGCGAGCAGCGGAAGCTCGGTGAACAAGATCGAGCAGTTCACGTCGAACCGCAGGCCGTAGGTGCGCATCATCCACGATCGTACTTCTTTCCTGGTCAGTTTCGTATTCGCCCCATTGGCCGCGCAGCTTCTTCCTAAAGCCCATTGGCTTTCGTACGCTATGTCCCTTGACCTGGGTGTTTACCTGGGACAGGATGATCCTTGAATGCAGCAGGCACCAAGGGGGGGTGCGAGCATGCCTACTTACGTTTCTCTAGTCAAATGGACTGACCAGGGCATCAAGGACTATAGGGACTCGCCGAGCCGCGCAGCCGATTTCTCTAAGCTCGTCGAGAGCCTGGGCGGCAGGATCCGTGAAATCCTCTGGACGGTCGGTGAGTACGACATCGTGACCGTTACCGAGTTCCCCGACGATGAAGCGGGCACGGCGGCCCTGCTCCGGGTTGGGTCTCTCGGCAACATCCGGTCGACCACGATGCGGGCCTTCAGCGCCGACGAGATGGGCAGCATCATCATGAGGGCCGGCTAGTACTCCAGCGACTAGCGCGCGTCCCGGGGCCAGGCCGCGGCCAGCGCGACCAGGGCCGGTCAGCGTGTCACGTCGATGGCGAACATCCGCTCCGGTTCTATCCGGGTGTAGACCGGCCCGGAGTCAAGGAAGGTCTCCCAGTGCGGGCCGTAGCGCGGCAGGTAGACCTCCAGCAGCGTCGCCCGCAGTCCGTCCGGAAGTACCCGGCTGGTGTCGACAGGGACCCCGGTCCCGTGCACGATGACCGCCCACTCCTCGGACGGCAGGTGCGTCGCGCTGACCGACTTGTTGTGCTGCAGGTGACGCCAGCGGACCGAGTCCTGGCTGGTGCCGAAGTAGAAGAAGCCACGGTGAAAGATGCCGTCGACCGGGCTCGTCACCGGTCGGCCCGCGGCGCCGACGGTCGCCACGACGAGCAGCCGCATCCCCTGCAGCCGCTCGACCAGGTCGGTGGCCGTCAGGCGGCGCTCCGCGGTGTGGATGCCGAGCAGGTGCGGGCCGGCCTCCGCGTAGCTGCGGTCGAGCAGGTCCTGGAGCCGCTCGATATCCTCGGCGCTCTCGTGCATGGTGGCCTCCCCGCTGCGCGTCGAGGCGGTGATTCCCTACAGCTTCGCGGTCCACTCGCCAACGGTGACGACGTCCGCCTGGCGGGGAAACACCTTCTCGGTCAGCACGCGGTGGACTTCGGGGTCGGCGTCCAGGTCGCTGCCCGCGAATGCCGAGACCCGCAGCTTGGTGACGGTCACCTCGCCGGGCGCGGCAGATACTCCGTGTCCCCGGCGAACCGGTCGACGATGTCCCCTTGCACGTCCATGACCAGCACTACTGCGCCGGGTTGGCCACCTTCGCGAGGAACAGCGGCTCTCCGGTCGCGGTGTCGGTGACCAGCATCAGGTAAGGCCTGTTGAAGACGACGGTCGGCTGGGGCACTCGGGCGGCGCTCGCGATCACGCCGGCCGCGGCCGCGGCGGCACCGATGGTGCCTTTCTCCCCGACCTGCAGCGTGGCCGCCTGCTGGACGAACCCGATGCAGCACGCCTGCGGCGACAGCGCGGTGAAGTTCGCCGCGTCGCTGAAGGCCTGCCCCATGCCGAGCTGCTCCAGCACGGTCTTCATGTCACCCAGGGAACCCTGTGTGCTGAGGCTGACCTTGGGCAGGGACACGTCCACGGTGTTCGCCGCGCCCGCGGGGCCGCTCGCCCCGGCGGTCAGCGTGCGCAGCGCGGCCGCGGTCGGCAGCGCGCAGGTCCCTGCCCCGGACGGCGGCAGCAGCGCGATCATGGTCAGCTTCCCGCCCTTGTACGGCAGCGATACCGCGGTCCATCCGCTGTCCGTGGCGGCGCTGAAGTCTGAGCCGTTCATGAACTTCGCGGTGACCTGCTCCCCGCCCGCCACGGTGAACGGCGCGGAGCCGGTCTGGCCAGGGTTGAACGGCGTGGCCCACGCGGCGTCCATGTACAAGGCGGAGGTCAGCACCCAGCCGATGTCCTGGAGCATCCCCGGCTGCACGAGCTGGGTGATGTGCCCGTGCGTGTCCGCGGAAATGGCCTTGTTGATCTCATTCGCCGCCTGCTGCGGGTTGGTAGTGAATGGTGCCTGGCCGACCCCGGCGTTGTAACCGGTGGCCACCGCGTCCAGGTAAGCCGACAGCGGCGGCAGGCTGGGGTCGGCCCACACCTCGTTGCTCGCCGACAGCGTGACTCCCGGCGCGTCAAGGTCGGCCAGTGCCTCCGCCCGTGCCTGCAGCCCGGCGGCCAGCGCCGCCGCGCTGGTGGTCGGCAGGTGCAGCACCTGGGCCATGGCTTGCGCGGTCGTCCCGCGCGCGCCCAGGTAGGCCATGCCAAGCGCGCTGGCCAGTGTGCTCGGGGAGAACACCAGGTTCTGCTGCGGGTACTCCGCGCACCAGGCCTTCAGTACGTCAAGCCCGAACGCTGTGTCCGCCGCCCCGAACGGCTTGGGGTCCGCGGCGGGCTCGACCGCCGCCACCCCGCGTGTAATCACCGGGGCAGGCGCGGGCGCCGGCTTGGGCGGAGTGCTGGCGCACCCGACTGCCGCGACCGCTGCTGCCACCATCACGAAGCTAATCCGAATCCCGTTCCGCATGTCCCTTTGACGCCGCTGGCGTCTGCGTGGTTCCTGCGACAGGTGTAACGCGTCCTTAACGACTCGGCGGGACAGCCGAAATGCGCGCTGGCGATGGTCGGGCCATGGTGGTGCCCCGATGAGCCTGGCTGAGTACGACTACGTGGTCGTCGGGGGCGGGACGGCCGGGTGCGTGCTCGCCGCCCGGCTGGCGGCTGGTGACGCCGCGGTGCTGCTGATCGAGGCCGGGCCGGACGGCCGCGGGGTCGCGCAGATCCCAGACCCTGCGCTGTGGACGAAGCTGCACAAGACCAGCCTGGACTGGGGGTACGACTACGCGCCCTCGGCGCACGTCGCGGGTCGCGCGATCGCTATACCGCGGGGCAGGGTTCTCGGCGGCTGCAGCGCGACCAACGCGATGCAGTGGTATCGGGGCCATCCCGACGACTACGACGCGTGGGAACGGGCCGGCGCGGCCGGATGGAACTTTCGTGCGCTGCTGCCGTACTTCCGGCGGGCCGAGGACTGGGAAGGCGGCGCGAGTCCGCTGCGCGGCGTGGACGGGCCCATGCGGATCGAGCGGCCCCGCGATCCGCATCCTGTGGCGGCGGCCATGCTCGACGCCGCCGCCGAGCTTGGCATGCCGGTGCTCGACGACGTCAACGGCGGGGACAACCGCGGCGTCGCGCTGTCGAACCTGAACATCGCCAGCGGGCGGCGGCACAGCGTCGTGGACGGCTACCTGTCCGGGCATGGCGCTCGTGAGCTGCCTAACCTGACCGTGCTGACCGGCTCGGTGGCGGTCCGGCTCGGCTTTGCCGGCTCGCGGTGCGAGTCCGTGTTCCACGTCGTGCGCGGGGCGCTGCGCGAGACGAGGGCGCGCCGCGAGGTGATCGTGACCCTTGGCGCGCTCGGCACGCCACAGCTGCTCATCCGGTCGGGCATCGGCGACCCTCGGGTGCTAGCCGGGCTCGGCGTTCGCGTCCAGGCGGCACTGCCTGGCGTGGGCCGCAACCTGCAGGACCACCCGCTGCTGATGGGCATGAGCTTCCGCGCCCGCCGCAGGCTCGGCCTTGTCAGGGACAACGGCGGGGGAGCCATCCTGAACTGGTGCAGCTCCGGGGCGTCGCGACCTGATCTGCAGGCTCTCGTCGTCCAGGGCCGTGGCGGCGGTGACATCTTCGCGATCTCGCCCGGGCTGCTCGGCTCGCGCAGCACTGGTTACCTGCGGGTGCACGCACTGTCCGCCGACGGCCGCGACGAGATGGAAATCCAGCCGAATCTGCTCGCGGAGCCGTCCGACGCCCTGGCCGTCGCCGAGTCGATGGACCTGATCATGGAGCTGGCCGGCACGCGGGCCTACCGGGCGCTCATCGCCGCGCCGGTGATGCCGTCGGCGCGCCTCTCACGCGCGGACAAGCTGCGGTTTGCCCGGGAGCACTGCGCCGCGTTCTGTCATCCGTGCGGCACGGCGGCGATGGGCACCGGTCCGGACGCGGTCGTGGATCCCTCGCTGCGCGTGATCGGCGTGGCCGGGCTCCGGGTCGCGGACGCGTCGGTGATCCCCGTCATCCCCGCCTGCGGCACCCAGGCCCCGGTCATCGCGATCG
>JASHXJ010000604.1 GCA_030043595.1 Trebonia sp. | reverse complement strand
CGAACACCGCCGCCCGCTGCCCTGGCGGCACGGCGAACACCTCCCGCTCGGCAGCCACCGCGGGCTGCAGCCCGAACACCGGCAGCACCCGCCCGGGCGCGAGCCCCGCCACCGACGCGAGCCGCTTGGCCAGCAGCACCGGGTTCCGCCCGGGCAGCACCGACACCCCGCTGCCCGCCTTCAGCCGCTGCGTCCGTGCCAGCGCGAACGCCATGGCGGTGAACGGCTCGAGCGCCGGCCCGTACACGTGCTCGGGCACCCACAGCGAGTCGATCCCGGCGGCCTCGAGCAGGTCGACGGCTGCCGCGAACCCGGCCGGCTCCACCCCGGCCCCGAGCGAGACTCCGATTCGGACCTTCATTTTTTATCCCGAACGCCAGGTGGCGCCTGTCACATCCGCCAGAAATCGTAGGGATCGCGGCCGGCCCGGAACCCGGCGGCCTCGACGACGTCGACGGCGAGCTTGAAGCGGTCGCCGACCCGTTGCGGCAGGTGCGCGTCGCTCCCGAACGACACCGCGGTTCCCCCCTCGGCCCGCCACCACTGAACCATGGCGACCGAAGCAAGCGGCGATTTCGTGTTGATCTCGAGCACCCGCCCGGACCGCGCGAGCGCGCGCAGCACCCATCGGTACTCCTCCTCGAAGTCCTCCTCCACGAACAGGTGCGCCCCCTTCGGCCAGTAGCGGCGGGGGAAGTCGAGGTGCGCGAGCACCTCGAACAGGTCGCTGTCCTCGATCAGCCGCAGGACTTCGGCGAAGTAGTGCCCCATCACGTCGTGATCGGGCATCGAGCCGAACAGCGCGTCGGCCGCCACGAGTCTTCCCTTGTAGGGAACCGCGTGCACGGATCCGAGGACCCGGTCGAAGGCCTGGCCGCGCACGATCGCGCCCGCGCTGGCCGCGAACAGGTGCGCCTCGCCGGCCTCGACGCCGGACAGGACGCGCAGGCCGGGAAAGCGCTGCCGGCACTCCTCGACGGCGGCCAGGTACCCGGTGACGTCAAGCGGCTTGATCCGGCTCCACCAGCGCGCGTCGGTCGCGACGCCGGAGATGGCGTCGCCTTCGCCGCCCGCGGTGAACTCCAGGTGCTCGGTAAACGCGATCGCGGGCAACCCGATCGCCAGGGCCTGCTCGCAACTGCGTGCCATCGACGCCTCGTGTGACGTGTCGTACGACCATTCCGTATGCACGTGATTGTCCGCGGGCAGCACATTCCCGATTCTTTCATGCCAAGGTCACCCGCCCGCGTCCCGCATCCCCGGGCCGCGGCCCGGTCCCAGGCGGCCGTCTCGCATGGCGGGACGGCGCTGCGCGCATAGGACCAGACAGGCATGATTTCGGCGACTTTTTGTCCTAGTTTGTCCTGCCGTTCGGGTCCTATGTCGTTCCGGGCACGTCACCAGCGGTCGTCGCGGGGCCTGGCTGACGTGATCACGTAGACCTCGCCGGACCTGGGCGGGCCCTGCGGGCCTGCCCCCTGGTAGCCAGGCCCGCCCGGAGTGTCTGGCCTGTCGCCGGGCCTGCCGTCCGCGGGGCCGGGGTCGCCGCCCGCCGGGCCGGACCCGGCGGCCGGCAACGCCGTCTGGCCCTTCTTGGCTGACCTGATCAGCTTGCCCCAGCGCTCTTCCCACTCGCTGACGTCGCCGCCGCAGGCCCGCACGTAGGCGATGAGCACGGGCAGCGTGGGCAGCCTGAGCCCGCCGGCCGCCGAGGCCAGCGTCCGCATGGTGTAGTGCGACTTCTCCGCCATCTCCGGGTAGTCGAGTCCGGCCTTGGAGCGCAGCACGCGCAGGTCGCGCGCGAACGCTGCGACGTTGTCTGACTCGATCGAGGCGATCGGGCCCTTGGCGTTCGGCGGCAGATCGGGCAGCGCGGTATCCCGTTGCCTGATGAGGTGGCCGCCGGCGTTCTCCCATGGGCCGGCGTCACGCGTGCCAGGCCGTGCGGCGCCGCCAGGCGGCGGCTCGCCCAGCCGGCCGCTGCCCGGCTGGCGCCGTCGCTGGCCATACCGCTGACCCGGCCAGTCGTCTCCCTGGCCCGCTCTCGGGTCCCACGGGCCTTGCCCGGCCGGCCCTGCGCCAGCCCACTGCTCCTGCGCCGGGCCGTATCCGGGATCGGGACCGCCTTGCCCTCGCGGTCCGGCCCCGGGACCGAACACGCCGACCGGGTCGTACCGGTAGCCCCCCGGGGCGTACGGGTCTCCGCCAGGGTACGGCTGCGCGCCTGGACCGTACGGGCCCGCGCCCGGTCCGTACGACGCTGGGCCAGGCTGACCCGGACCGTATTGTCCCGGTCCGTACTGTTCCGGGCCAGGCTGCCCTGGTCCGTACCCGACCGGTCCGTACCCGCCGGGTCCGTACTGACCGTATCCGGGCTGGCCCGGGCCGTACTGCCCCTGGCCGGGATGTCCAGGTCCGTACTGCGGTCCGCCGGGACCGTAGGGCTGCCCGGGCGCGGTCCCCGCCGGACCCGGCCCGTACCCGGGACCCGGCCCGTACCCGGGACCCGGCCCGTACTCAGGGCCAGGCTGGTACCTGGAGCCAGCCTGGCCGGCCGGCCCCCATGCATCCTGGCCGTCGCCGTTCGGGCCGCCCTGGGCGCCTTGGGCGCCCTGCCCGCCCTGCTGGGCAGCGTAGAAGCCCTCAGGCTGCGGTCGCGGGCGCGGGCCGCGCGACGGAGCGGAGCGCCCGCCCAGGGGCGTCCACTGGTCGTTCGGGATGTAAGCGGAATCTGCGGCCGGCGGGCGCGGCCGGTAGCCGCCGGCCGACCGGAAACGGCCGGCGGCCGGACGCGGCCTCGGCCGGCCGG
>JASHXJ010000603.1 GCA_030043595.1 Trebonia sp. | reverse complement strand
CCGTGGGCCGCCGCCACCCCGCCTCGGCCGGGCCGCCACTAACCACTCGCCGCCCATACCAGCCGCTGTCCGCCCGTCCCGGCCGCATAGGACCCGATCGGCATGGACAAAACGGCACAAAATGGGTCACAAATCGCGCCGATCTGGTCCCATGCGCGCGACGCTGTCTCATTAACTGAGATCACCGCCAGAACGGTCCGGGCTGCCGGGCCCAGGGCGCTGTAACCTGCGCGACACGAGCGCGAAACCTGCGCAAAATGGTGCGAACTGGCCCGCGTTTGGGGGCGAGCACTGCGCACAGGCCCTGAACTTGGGGGGGAGTCCGTCGTACGCCACGGCATGGTCATGTAAAGTCTCCAATCAGGTAAAGCAAGAGTCAAAAAGTTTGTGATACGCTTCACAAGCACCTCCCCTGATGGCAAGGCAGATGCACGTGATACTTTTCGTGGACCAACCCGGGTATCCGGGCCGCGGACGTGGTATCGCTGATCCGCGCGCCACATCCGGGGAAGCTCCGCTGGGACAGACCCGCCAGAGCAACGATGCTACCCATCCCTCAGGAGCCGGCAGATGATGGCTATCTATGGCCGCGTCGTCAGGCGGTCGGCCGCGCTTACCGCCGCGGTCGCCGCCGCGTGCGTAGCTGTCTGCGCGGCTCTCGGCGGCGCAAAGGGCCTGTACGGGGCGCTCCTGGCGATAGCGATAGTCACGGCGTTCTTCGGGATCAGCGTCCTGGTGGTCGGCCGGGCGGCGCGGATCAGCCCGCACGTCATGATGGCCGCGGCCATGATCACGTACGTGGTCAAGATCATCGGGTTCGCGGTCGTGATGATCCTGCTCGGCAGGTCCACGGCGTTCAACGGCCGGATGCTCGGCTTCACCGCGCTCGTCTGCATCCTGGCCTGGAGCGCGGCGGAGGTCGTCACCGCGATCAGGCTCAAGGTCCTGTACGTGGACCCGGACGGTCAGCGGTAGGACGTGAGCGACGTGAGCGTGCGCGACCGCAGCGGGCGGGACACCAGCGTTGAGGCGGAAAGCCGCGCCCTGGGCCTGAACATCGGCTGGACCGTGTTCAGCTACCTGCTCAGCGGCATGGCCGCCTACGGTCTCATCGGCTGGCTGATCGGCCGGGCTGTCCGCGTCGAGATCCTTTTCCCGGTCGGCATGCTCGTCGGGCTCGCGATCTCGCTCGGCTTCGTCATCTGGCGGTTCGGTAAGAGGGGAATAACCCGAGAGGAGACAAGCCGGTGACCGGTGCCCTTGCGGCCGCCGCGGGCGGGGGCTGCCACATCTTCAGCGGGTGCGGTTTCCCCGCCCCGGGCCTGCAGGACTTCATCTGGACGCCGTTCTTCACGATCGGCCAGTTCCAGTTCACCAAGCCGATGCTGCTCGCGATCTTGTCCGCGCTTGTCGTGATCGGGTTCTTCTGGGCGGCGTTCCGCAAGCCCAAGCTGATCCCGGGCCGCACGCAGAGCCTCGGCGAGATGGCCATCCTGGCCGTGCGGGACCAGATCCTGCGCCCGTCGCTGGGCCGGAAGGGCGACTCCTACCTGCCGTTCCTCGTGTCGCTGTTCTTCTTCATCTACATCATGAACGTGATGGAGCTGATCCCGGTCTTCCAGTTCCCTGTCACCTCCAGGATCGGCTTCGTGTGGCCGATGGTGTTCACTGTCTACTTCTTGTACCTGTACCTGGGCTTCATGCATCAGGGCGCCTGGGGCTACCTGCGGAACATGATCCCGGCGGGCGTGCCGTGGCCGATCTACATCATCCTCGTGCCGGTCGAGCTGCTGCGGTTCTTCATCTTCCAGCCGTTCACCCTGGGGGTGCGGCTGTTCGGGAACATGTTCGCCGGCCACCTGCTGCTGACGATCTTCACGCTCGCGACGTGGTACCTGCTGAGCCTGTCCGTCGGCCTGCTGTACGCAGTGGGCTCCTTCGCCCTGGCGATCTTCGTCTTCGTGCTCGAGACCCTGGTCACCCTGCTGCAGGCGTTCATCTTCACCACGCTGACCGCCACGTACATAGCCAGCTCCGTGGAGCCGGCGCACTAACCCGCACCCGACCTCGCCGACCACGAGTTTTCCGTCAAAGACGCCCACCGGGGCCGCAACGTAAAGGAACGAATAAATGTCAGCAATCGCCGCTACTCTCGCCGCCACCAACACGCTGAGCATCAACATCGGCGCCGTCGGCTACGGCCTCGCGGCCATCGGCCCCGGCATCGGCATCGGCCTGGTTTTCGGCCACGCGATCGAGGCGATGGCCCGTCAGCCGGAGGCGACCGGCCGCATCTCGCTGTACATGTGGATCGGCTTCTCGCTCACCGAGGCGCTGGCGCTGATCGGCCTCGTCGCGCCGTTCATCTTCAAGTACTGAGCCCGGTCCGGTAGGTGAGCGCATCATGACGCATCTCGCTGACGCCACGGCGTCGTATAACCCGCTGCTCCCCTCGTGGCCCGAGTTTGTCATCGGCACGATCCTCTTCTTCCTTGTGTTCGGCTTCCTCGCCAGGATCGGACTGCCGCGGATCATGAAGACGCTCGAAGAGCGTCACGACGCCATCGAGGGCGGCATCAACCGGGCCGACGAGGCGCAGGCCGAGGCGCAGCAGGTCCTGGAGCAGTACCGGTCGCAGCTTGACGACGCCAGGCACGAGGCCGCGCGGATGCGCGAGGAGGCGCGGGAACAGGGCGCCCAGATCATCGCCGAGATGCGCGAGCGCGCCGAGGCGGAATCGCGCCGGATCATCGACGCTGCGCAGGCGCAGATCGCGGCCGAGCGGCAGCAGGCGCTGGCCTCGCTGCGCACCGAAGTCGGATCGCTCGCCGTGGAGCTGGCAAGCCGTATCGTTGGCGAGTCGCTGGCCGACACCGCCCGGCAGGGCCGCATGGTTGACCGCTTCCTCGCCGATCTTGACCAGCAGGGCACCCGCGTACGAGCAGGGGCCGGGCGGTAATGCGCGGCGCCAGCAGGGCCTCGTACGGCGAGCTCCGTGAGCAGCTGGCCGCCGCGACGCCCGACGCCGGGACCGCGGAGCGGGTTGGCGACGAGCTGTTCGCTGTCGTACGGCTGCTGGATTCCGAGCACGGTCTGCGCCGCGCGCTCGCCGACCCGACCAAGCCGTCGCTGGAGAAGGCGGCGGTGGCCAGGCGGCTGCTGCACGGCAAGGTGTCCCCGGCAGCCGAAGACGTGGTGGCCGAGGCGGCGGCGGCCCGCTGGGCGACCCCCGGCGACATGGCCGACGCGATCGAGCAGCTCGCCGTCGAGGCGTTCACGGTGTCCGCGCAGCTCGGCGGTACGCTGGATGATCTAGAAGATGACCTGTTCAGGTTCGGCCGCGTGGTCTCGGGCCAGCCTGGCCTGCGCACGGCGCTGGTCGGGCCCGCGACCGCGGAGGCTAAGCGGTCGCTGCTGACGGACCTGCTCGAAGGCAAGGTCGCCGCGCCGTCGCTGAGCCTCATCACGCAGGTGCTGACGCACCCGCGCGGCCGGTCGCCGCAGGCGGTACTCGACCTCTGCGCCATGATCGCGGCGCGGCGGCGGGAGCAGCTCATCGCGGTGGTGCGCGTCGCCGGCGCGCTCACCGCGGGGCACCGGCGCAGGCTCGCGACGACGCTCGCCGCGGCCTACGGACAGGGAGTACACATCAATGTCGTGCAGGATCCGGCGGTCATCGGCGGCATGTCCGTCCAGATCGGGGATGACCTGATAGACGGGACCGCGGCCACCCGGCTGGCCGCCGTACGGCGCAGGCTTGCGGGCTGATTCGCACCGCGACTGATATTCACGAACGGAATGGGGAAGATGGCGGAGCTGACAATCCGGCCCGATGAGATCCGCGAGGCACTGGCGCGATTCGTCGAAGACTACGAGCCAGCGGGCATCGCGCTTGAAGAGGTCGGCACGGTCGTCGAATGCGGCGACGGCATCGCCCGGGTCGAGGGGCTGCCCTCGGCCATGGCGAACGAGCTTCTTGAGTTCGAGAACGGCATCCGCGGCATCGCGCTGAACCTGGACATACGCGAGATCGGTGTCGTCATCCTCGGCGAGTTCGCCGGGATCGAGGAGGGGCAGCGGGTACGCCGGACAGGCGAGGTGCTGTCCGTCCCGGTCGGTGACGGGTTCCTCGGCCGCATGGTCGGCCCGCTCGGCCAGCCGCTGGACGGTCTCGGCGAGATCGCCGGCACCCAGCTGCGGCCGCTGGAGATGCAGGCGCCCTCGGTGGTGCAGCGGCAGCCGGTGAAGGAGCCGCTGCAGACCGGCATCAAGGCGATCGACGCGATGACCGCGATCGGCCGCGGTCAGCGGCAGCTGATCATCGGCGACCGGCAGACAGGAAAGACCGCGATCGCGATCGACGCGATCATCAACCAGCGGGACAACTGGGAGTCCGGCGACCCGGTCCGCCAGGTGCGCTGCATCTACGTCGCCGTCGGCCAGAAGGGCTCGACGATCGCCGCGGTCAAGCAGTCGCTGGAAGAGGCCGGGGCGATGCAGTACACGACGATCGTGGCCGCGCCCGCCTCGGACCCCGCGGGCTACAAGTACATCGCCCCGTACACGGGCAGCGCAATCGGTCAGCACTGGATGTACGCGGGCAAGCATGCCCTGATCGTCTTCGACGACCTGTCCAAGCAGGCGGACGCCTACCGGGCCATCTCGCTGCTGCTGCGCCGCCCGCCGGGCCGCGAGGCCTATCCGGGCGACGTGTTCTACCTGCACTCCCGGCTGCTCGAGCGGTG
>JASHXJ010000602.1 GCA_030043595.1 Trebonia sp. | reverse complement strand
CGAGCCAGTGGGCGCCCGACGAGCGCTACACGCTGTCGTTCGGCCAGGGCCTGGCGGTGACCGCCGTGCAGATGGCCAGCGTGTACGCGACGATCGCCAACGGCGGCGTCCGGGTGCAGCCGACACTGGTCGAGGGCACGGTCAGCCCCAGCGGGCAGTTCACCCCGGCGGCGCCGTCGCCGTCGCGCCGGGTGATCCAGGCGAAGACCGCCCGCGAGCTGATCCAGATCATGCAGCAGGTGCCCGCCGTGGACGAGGACGGGGGCGAGCCGTGGGGCATCATCCCCGGCTACGCGGTGGCCGCCAAGACCGGCACGTCGCAGGAGGCCGGCCCGGACTGCGCGCTGTGCGAGTACGGGTCGAGCTACATCGGCATGGCCCCGGGCAACGACCCGCAGGTCGTCGTGGCGGTGAACGTCCAGGACCCGGAAGCCAAGTACGGCTACTACGGCGATGTCGTCGCCGGCCCGGTCTTCTACAACGTGATGAACTTCGCGCTGGCCGCCCTGCAAATCCCGCCCGATGGGGCGGTAGCACCCTATGTCCGGCTCAACGCGCCCTGATTTTGGATACCCTCTGGGCGTGATCCGACCCGCCCGCCTCCAGCCACGGCCGCTGTCCGGGCTGGCCGAACTGCTGGGTGTGGGAAGAACAGGCATTATCCGCAGCGATCCGGGCCGGCTGTCCGGGATCACCCTTGACTCCCGCCAGGTGCGGCCCGGTGACCTGTACGCCGCGCTCCCCGGCACGCACACGCACGGCGCCGCGTACTGCGAGCAGGCGGTGGCCGCGGGCGCGGTCGCGATCCTCACCGACCCCGGCGGCCGGGAGCGCGCGGCCCGCAGCGGCGTGCCCGTGTTCGTCGTCTCGTCACCGCGGGATCGCCTCGGCGACGTGTCCTGCTGGATCTACGGCGACCCGAGCACCCGGATGACGATGATCGGGGTGACCGGGACCAGCGGCAAGACCACGACCAGCTACCTGGCCGAAGCCGGGATGCGCACCGCGGGGCACCTGACCGGGCTCATCGGCGGCGTCGAGATCAAGATCGGCCGCGAACGCGTCAAGAGCGAGCTGACCACACCCGAGGCGCCTGACCTGCAGGCGCTGCTCGCGGTCATGGCCGAGCGCGGGGTCACGGCCGCGGCCATGGAGGTGTCCAGCCACTCCCTGGCCCTGGGCCGGGTGGCGGGCACCCGCTACGACGTGGCGGTGTTCACCAACCTGACACAGGATCACCTGGACTTTCACGCTGGGTTCGAGGACTATTTCAAGGCCAAGGCGAAGCTGTTCACCCCGCGGTATTCAGCTATAGGCGTGGTCAACGTGGCTGACAGGTACGGCCGCCGGCTGGTCTCCGAGGCGGCGGTTCCTGTCGTCACGTTCTGCGCGGACGCCGAGTCCGGCGCCTACTGGAACGCCGACTGGCGGGCCGCGGACGTGCGGTGCGGGGCCGACGGCTCGGCCTTCCGCGTGGTCGGCCCCGGCGGCGTCGAGGCCGACGCGTCGGTGACGCTGCCCGGGACCTTCAACGTCGCCAACGCGCTCGGCGCGATCGTGGCGCTCGTGGAGGCCGGCGTCCGCCTCGAGGACGCGGTCGCCGGGGTGGCCAGCTGCCCGGGAGTGCCCGGCCGGCTGGAGCGGGTGGCCGGCGGACCGGGGCCGGCGCCGGACGCGTTCGTCGACTACTCGCACAAGCCGGGCGCGGTCGAGGCGGTGCTGCGCGCGCTGCGCGCGGTGACCCCCGGCGACCTGGTGATCGTCCTCGGCTGCGGCGGCGACAGGGACCGCGGCAAGCGGCCCCTGATGGGAGCCGCGGCCGCCAGGCTGGCCGACGTCGCGGTGCTCACCAGCGACAACCCGCGCACCGAGGACCCGCTGGCGATTCTCGCGGAGATGCTGCAGGGAGTGCTCGGCGTCCCGCAGGCCGAGCGGGCCCGGGTGATCGTCGAGCCGGACCGCGCGGCGGCGATCGCGCTCGCCGTCGGCATGGCCGGCAAGGGCGACGTGGTGCTCGTGGCCGGCAAGGGGCATGAGACGGGACAGTACGCGGGGGACAGCGTGCTGCCGTTCGACGACCGTGCGGTCACCGCCGCCGCGCTGGCGCGGCGGACCGCCCAGGCCGGCGGGGACGTGCCGTGATCCCGCTCACGCTGGCGGACATCGCCGCGATCACCGGCGGCTCGGTGCACGCGCCGGACCCCGGCGCTGTCGTGACCGGGCCGGCCGTGATCGATTCCCGGCGCGCCGCGCCAGGCGGCCTGTTCGCCGCGCTGCCCGGCGAGCACGCGGACGGGCACGACTTCGCCGCCGCGGCGACCGCCAAGGGCGCGGTCGCGGCGCTCGCCTCCCACCCGCTGCCCGGCGTGCCCGCGGTCATCGTCCCCGACGTGACCGCGGCGCTGTCCGCGCTGGCCAGGGCCGTGCTCGGCCGGCTGCCCGCGGTCACCGTCACCGCCATCACCGGGTCGTCGGGCAAGACCTCGACCAAGGACCTCACCGCCCAGCTCGCCGAGCGCCTCGGCCCCACCGTCGCGCCAGAAGGCTCCTTCAACAACGAGCTTGGCCTGCCGCTGACCGTGCTGCGGGCCGGCCCGGCGACGCGCTACCTGGTGCTCGAGATGTCGGCGCGCGGCCCCGGCCACATCGCCGCGCTGTGCGAGGTGGCGCCGCCGCGGATCGGCGCGGTGCTCAACGTCGGCAGGGCGCACGCCGGGGAGTTCGGCTCGCTGGCGGCCGTCGCGAAGGCCAAGGGCGAGCTGCCCGCGGCCCTGCCCGCGGACGGCGTGGCGATCCTCAACGCGGACGACCCCCGGGTCGTGGCGATG
>JASHXJ010000601.1 GCA_030043595.1 Trebonia sp. | reverse complement strand
GCCGCCCGGAGCGCGGCGCCGGGCGGCGGTGCCACCGGCGCGCTGCATGCCGCGCAGGCCGCTGCCCTGCTCGCGATGGTCGCCCGGTTCAGCGACAGCCCGCGGCACGATGCCGAGATCGTCGGCCGGGTCAGGGCCGCGGCGGACGGCCTGGTGGGGGAGGCGGTCGAGCTCGCCGAGGCCGACGAGGCCGCGTTCGGGAAAGTCGTGATCGCCTACCAGCTCCCCAAGGACAGCGCCGAAGACCAGGCGGCCCGCTCCGCGGCCATCGCCGACGCCCTCGGCGCCGCCGCCCGGCCGCCGGCCGACCTGATGGCCGCGTCGGTGCGGCTGGCCGGCCTGGCCGAGGACCTGCTGTCTGTCGCGAACAGGAACGTGATCTCGGACATCGCCGCCGCGGCGGCCGCGATCAGCGCCGCGGCGATCACCGCCCGGGTGAACATCGAAGCGAACCTGGGCGGCATCAAGGACGAGGCCCTGGCCACTGAGCTGGCCGAAGTCGCCGAGCTCGCGGATGGCGTGACCGACCGGGCCGATCGCCTGATCGAGGCGGTCCGTGCGGAGATCTCCCGGTGACCGGACTGCCAGGGAGCGAGCTGTCCGGACGGGAACTCGCCGCCCAGATCCGCGCCGCCACCGCCGCACGGGCCGCCGAGCTCACCGCGACGGGGCGGCCGCCCCGGCTGGCGGTGGTCAGCGCGACCGCCGACGAGGCGAGCGCTTCCTACGTGCGCTCGATCGCGAACGCCGCCGCGCGGGTGGGCATCGACTGCGACGTGCTGCACACGTCCACCGCGAACGGCGTCGCCGCCGCGCTGGCCCAGCTCGCCGACGACCCCGAAGTGCACGGCGTCATCCTGCAGACGCCGCTGCCCGACGGCGCCAGGCTCGCCGACCTGGCGACGGTGATCCCCGTGGAAAAGGACGTGGACGGCGCCAGCCCGCTCTCGCTCGGCCGGCTGGCGGCCGGGCTGCCCGCGTTCGCCCCGGCCACGGCGGAGGCGGTGCTCGCGCTGCTCGACCACTACGAGGTCGAACTGCACGGCAGGCACGCGGTCATCGTGGGACGTTCGGTCGTGGTCGGCAAGCCCGCCGCGCACCTGCTGCTCGACCGGCACGCCACCGTCACCATCTGCCACTCCCGGACCGCTGACCTGCCGGCGATCACCCGGCAGGCCGACGTCCTGGTCGTCGCGGCCGGCCGGGCCGCCCTGATCGGCCCGGACCACGTCTCCCCCGGCACGACGGTCATCGACGTGGGCACCAACGCCACCCCCGACGGCGGCCTGGCGGGCGACGTGGACCCTGCCGTCGCCGCGGTCGCGGCCGCCCTCACTCCCGTCCCCGGCGGTGTCGGCCCGGTCACCACCGCGCTGCTGCTCCGCCACGTGGTCGAGGCCGCCGCCGTAGGCGGCTGAGGTCCGCACCCCGGCTGGTGGTGCGGCGGGTCAGGACGGAATGCGCGCCAGCCGTACTAACCTGAGAAATCGTGGCGGGATATGACGATGGACGGGTGGCGTGCACCGACGACGGGCTGCTCATCCGTCACTATTACCTTTTCGGTGCCAAGAGCATCAGCTACCAGGACATCCGGGAGGCACGCTGGGTCTCCCCACTCGGGTTCGCGGCCAGATGGCGCATCCACGGCAGCGGGGACTTCGTTCACTGGTTCAATTACGATCCTGGCCGTCCCCGAAAGAACACGGCCATTGTCATCTACATGGACCAGCGGGTCAGGCCCGTGATCACCCCGGACGATCCGGAAGCCGTGCGGGCCGAGCTCGAGGCCCACGGGGTCTCCGTCACGACCGGCGCCGAGAGCATGTCGTAGCACCCGGGCTGTCAGCCAGCCGCAGGCTCGATCTGCAGCGGCCCGCCGCCGCTGCTGGCCGCGATCGTGCGGGGCGCGGCGGGGTCGGTGGCGATCGCGATGAGCTCTGGGCCGCCGGCGCTGTCGGCTGTCACCGCGTACGGGCCGCCGGGCACGATGATGAGGACGGGGCCGCCCCGGGTGCTGACGGTCACGGCCTGCGGCGCGGCGGCGAACCCGAGCTGCGCGCTGCCGCCGTCGGTGGACACGGTCAGCGGGCCGTGGATACCGGCGGCGCGCACCGCCCCGCCGCCAGAGTTCACGGTCGCCCCGGCGACCCCGGTGAGGGTGACCGCGCCGCCGGCGCTGTCGGCGGTGACGGTGACGTTCCCGGGCGCGGGCACGATCACGGTGAAGCTGATGGCGCAGTCGCCGCTGGCGCATACCGGGGCGGCCAGGGTGAGGCGGCCGCCGGAGACCGATTCCGTCGGGATGGGCGGCGCGGCGTCCTGGCCGTCGTACCTGATCGTCTCGATGACCTGGACGGCGCTCACCCGGCTGGGGGCGACGATCACCGGCGCGCCGTAGCTTTGCACGTCCAGGCTGGTGACCGGCTGCGGCACGGTGATCGCCCGGATCGAGACGCGCTGCGGCTGCGCGTGCAGCACCGGCTGGTGCTGCCCGCCGCTCGGCTGTGCGCTCAGCGGTGGCGCGCCTGCAGGGCCGCCGACGAGGCCTGCCAGCACGGGGATCATGAACGCGGTGATCGTGGCGGCCCCGGACAGGCCCCAGATCCAGCGGCCCCGTGCGGGACCGGGCGCCGCTACCTGATGCATGGCAGGTCCGCGGTGAGCAGGGTCGGCCCGCCGGGCGGGCTGACGATCTCGAAGGTTCCGTCGACCGAGGAGGCGCGCCGCGCCAGCCCGGCCAGGCCGGTGCCGCGGGCCGGGTCGGCGCCGCCGACGCCGTCGTCGCTGATGATGACGTGCAGCCGGTCCCCGGCGCGCTGCACGACCACCTCCGCCTGGCTGGCCTGGGCGTGCTTGGCGACGTTGGCCAGCCCCTCGGAGACGACGAAGTAGGCGACCGCCTCGATCACCGGCGGCGGGCGGCGGGGCAGGTCCACGGTCAGCCGCACCGGGATCGGCATCCGCGCGGCCACGCCGGACAGCGCCGCGTCCAGGCCGTGGTCCTCCAGTACCGCCGGGTGCAGGCCGCGGATCAGGTCCCGCAGCTCGGCGAGGGCGGCCTTGGCCTCCTCGTGCGCGTCCGCGATCGCCTGCCGGGCCTCCTCGGCGCTGGCGGCCTGCGCCCTGGCCATGCCCAGGTTCATGGCCAGCGAGACCAGCCGCTGCTGCGTGCCGTCGTGCAGGTCCCGCTCCAGGCGGCGCCGCTCCGCGTCGGCCGCGTCGACCACGCCGGCCCGGGTCTGGGTCAGGTGCTCGACCTGGTGCTCCAGCTCCTCGGCGCGGCTGGGGCCGAGCAGCGCGCGGGCGGCGCTCACGTCGAGCGCCCGGACCCCGGCGGTGACCCACGGCGCGGCGAGCAGCAGCAGGATCCCGCCGAGGGTCACGTACACGTCTACCGGCTCGCGGAACAGCTTCAGCACGGTCGCGGACGGCGGCGCGGACTGGCCGCGCTCCAGCAGGGAACCCGGCGGCAGGTTGTACGCGTAGGCGTACACCAGCGTGCACATGACGCCCGCCAGCCACGTCCAGACGGCGGCGGCCGCGGCCACGGCCAGCGCCGGGCCGGCGAGCAGGTGGTAGCCGAGCTGGCGCCAGGTCGCCGGGGAGCGGACCGCCGCGACGATCCCCGGCACGCTCAGCGCGTGCCCGCTGGCCGGCTGCGGCGGTATCACCACCCCGGCGGTGACACGCATCCGGTGCCGCTGGACCCGGGTGAGCAGCGGCCCGGCCAGCGTCGCGAGCACAAGGACGAACACCGCCATCGGCACCGCCGGCGGGTGCAGCGCCAAGTACACGGCCGCCGCGACGAGGGGCACGGCGAGCTGCGCGGGGATTCCCCCGGCCAGGTAAAGAGCGTCGCTCCAGGCCCGCGGCGACCACGGGACGCGGCGGTACCGCCGGTCCGGGGTGCCGGGTGCGTCGCGAAGCGCGACCAGGGTGGCCATGAGGTCCACGGTATTCGCCCGGAGCGGGCCTGCCCATCCAGCGGGGTACACCGCCGATGGTGTAGCTGGCTGCACCCCGGATTGTGGACGCCGGGCCACTGCGCGCGGCCGCTGCCCGCTGCCATTCTCTCGGTCATGATGAGACAGCAGTTCAGGCGCGGTGCCGTAACGTGGAACCCGTGACAGGCGACCCCGCTGCACCCCCCGGGAAACTGCGCGTGGTGATCGGCGAGGACTCGGTGCTGCTGCTCGCCGGCCTGGTCAAGCTGCTCGAAAGCGCCGGGTTCGAGGTCGCGGCCACCGCGGCCGACGCCAGCGCGCTGCTCGCCGCCGTCGAAGCACAGCTGCCCGACCTGGTGATCGCCGACGTCCGGATGCCCCCGACGCACACCGACGAGGGCATCAGGGCCGCGCTGGCGATCCGCGGCCAGTGGCCGGACATCGCCATCCTCGTGCTCTCCCAGTACGTGGAGGAGCGGTACGCCGCCGACCTGCTGTCGGCGAACACGAGCAGCGTCGGCTACCTGCTCAAGGACCGGGTGGCCGACGTGACCGAGTTCCTCGACGCGCTGCGGCGGGTGGCGGCCGGCGGCACGGCGCTCGACCCGGAAGTGGTGGCGCAGCTCCTGGTGCGCAGGGGCGGGGATCCGCTGGCGACCCTCACCCAGCGGGAACGCGACGTGCTCGCGCTGATGGCCGAGGGCCGCTCCAACACCGAGATCGCCGGGTCCCTGGTGATCACCGACAGCGCGGTGAGCAAGCACATCAACTCGATCTTCGCCAAGCTCGGGCTGTACCCCGGCGACACCGGCCACCGCCGGGTGCTCGCGGTGCTGCGCTACCTCGGCGCCGGTCCCGCGCCTGGCTAGGCGCGGGGTTCGACCGTGACCGACGCGAGCGCGGCCGGGCCCGTGCCGCCCTGGACCTGCCAGTCGAGCTTGGAGTAATGGCCGGCCGGGAACGCCGACGGCAGCGGCAGCTCGATCTGGAACGTCACCGAGCCGTGCGCCGGTATCGACCGGGCCGCGGCGCAGTTCAGGTAGTAGTACCTGACCACGTAACTCTTCGCGGCACCGGGACCGGTGAGCCCGCCGAGGAACTCCGCGTAGCTCGGGCAGGGGCGCAGCGCGAACGGCCTGGCGGTGGGGTTTGCCAGCGTGACCAGGAAGCCGAGGTCCGTTCCCGCCCGGGCCGTGGCACCGGCGGTTATCGACGCGGTGAGCGGTGACGGCGCAGGCGCCTGCGATCGGTCGGCCGGAACTCCGAACATGCTGACCGACACCCCGCAGATCGTGTCGAACCCCGTCCCGTAGACGCCCACGGTCCCGCCCGCGGGCAGCCCGACCAGCAGTTCCGGGTAGACCTGATGCTCGCCCTGCGAGGCGAGCGCGCACAGATCCCCGCCGGAGATGTTGACGGCGGCCGTCTGGCCCGGCTTGATGTTGGCCGACGGACCCGGGTTCCCGAAGAAGCTGCCGTCCGTTACCGGCAGCGGGGTGACCGCGCCGTTCGCGGCCACCCCGGCGACGCTCGGATAGCCGTCAAGCCAGCACGCGGCGGCGGACCGGTTGGTGAGGTAGACCTGCACGGCGGTGTGACCGGTCGCGTATCCCACCTGGCCGTGCGACACGCGCAGGCCGTCCGGCTGGCAGGGCCGGGCACCGGTGGAGTACGGCGCGGTCCGCAGCACAGCCGGGACCGGGGCGGCGCGATGGTCGACCCACGCGACGACGCCCGGCGTCGCCCGC
>JASHXJ010000075.1 GCA_030043595.1 Trebonia sp. | reverse complement strand
GCCCGCCCTAAGGCTTGCGGGCGACCACGCCGTACAGCGGGATCACGTCGTCAAAGGTCGGGTCGTCCGGCGCGGGGTGCCAGTCGGAGACGAGCACAAGGCCAGGCGGGACCAGCTCAAGACCCGCCACCAGGCTGGCGACCTCCTCGCGGGAGCGCAGGAAGAGCTTCTCCGGCGACAGCTGGTTCCACCGCCGGTAGGCCTCGCGCATCCTCGGGTCCATGTCGCTGGCGTTGTGGTAGAGGGCGACGTAGCTGCCCGACGGCAGGCCCGACAGGAGCGCGGACACGGCGGCGGCGGCCACCTTGGTATCCGCGAGGCGGGCCAGCATGGACGTGGACAGCAGCATGACCGCGACCGGCTGGCGCAGGTTGAGCGCGACCCGCGCCCCTGCCCCGATCGCGTCCGGGTCGCGAATGTGCGCGTCGACGGAGTCGACGATTCCGCTGGGCGTGGATCTCGCCAGCGCCCTGGCATGGGTGAGCACCATCGGGTCGCTGGCCACGTAGACGATGCGGCAGCTCGGGTCCAGCGACTGCGCCACCTCGTGCGTGAGGCCCGATGAGGGCAGGGCCGCGCCGACGTCGAGGAACTGCCTGACGCCGGCATCGGCCACCAGGTACCGCAGCACGCGGTGATGGAAAGCGCGAAGGGCGGGCACGATCATGGCGACGACAGGCGCCACCGTGATCATCATCCGTGCGGCCCTCCGGTCGGCCTCGAAGTTGTCGCGGCCGCCTTCGACGTAGTCGGCGGCCCGTGCGACACTCGGACCCGAAGTGTCGATCAGCTCGGCCCGTTGCCGGCGTGTCGCATCATTCGACCAGTCAACCGGCATCTTCATACCTCCCCTACTACGGCTTTCTCGCCAGCACGCCGTGCATGAGGATTACCTGTTCGATACGATAACCGGCCGCTACCGCTTCGCGACACACCTTGGGCTTCCGGGCCGTGCCCTCGGTGCGAGAGATCCGCGCCCGGCAGCGAGTGGGGCAGTTCCGCTTACCTCACCCGAGCTTGGCGCACTGCCCCTCCGCCGGCTTGGTGGTCTTGTTGAGAACACCACCGTCGGTGGGGGGCGGGGTGTTGAGGGAACACGCGAGTGGGCCGTCGATGACGTTGCCGGACACGGTCGGCCCCGTTGGCGTGTAGTTGGCCGACACTGTGACCGGGCCCACTACCGTGTTGCTGCGCACGGTCACGGTGCCGGAGTTCAGCACGACGCTGAGAGGCCCGTGCACCGTGTTCCCTGTGACGGTGACCCCGCCGGAGTCCCCGGCCAGACTGAGCGGGCCGTTAACCGTGGTGTCGGTGATGGTGGTCCCGGCGCTGTCGCTCACCAGCGAGACCGGTCCGGTGAGCGTGCTGGACGAGATGCTTACCGGCGCGTGAGCGCCGAAGACGGTGACCGGCCCGGAGATGTTGTCCGAGCCGCAGGACGAGCCGGCGGGGCCGCCGAGCTGGACGGGTCCGCTCGAGTTGTCGAGGGTCACCGAGCTCCTGACGGTGGTGCTGCAGAGGAGGACGCTCGCCGCCCCGTTGGTGCTGACCGGGCCGCGGACTGTCGCGCCGATGAGGGCCAGCGTGCCGCCGGGGCGCACGTTGACAGGCCCGTTGAGCGCGGCCCCCTCGACGCAGGTGCTGCTGGTGACGTTGAGGGTGCCGTTGTAGGTGGCGGTTATGGTCTGCGCGCAGGTCACGGTGATGCTCGAGGCGGCACTCGAACCCAGGTAGTCAGCGTTCCCCGAGTAGCTGGCGCTGATGTGGTGCAGCCCTGGCGCCAGGTCGGTTATGGGCGTGCTGGTGGCCTGGTCATGGCTGCTCAGGGCCACGGGCGCGCCCAATTGCTGTCCGTCGAGGCTGAAGGTGACGGTCCCGGTGGGGGCTGGCCCGGCGACCGACGGGCTGGCCGCCGCCACCGTGGCTGTCAGGGTCACCGCCCGCCCGAAAGTGGGCGCTCCGGGCGAAGCTGACAGGCTGGTGGAGGTGGCCGCCTGGGTTACCATCACCTCGGCCTGCCCGGAGGATCCGAGGGTGTCGGCGTCACCTGAGTAGCCCGCGCTAACCGTCTGGTCACCAGGCGCCTGGTAGGTCTGGGAGCACGTGGCCGTGTAGGGAGGCGAGGTGGTGAGGGCCACGTCCGAGCAGACCGTGCTGCTGCCGTTGGTGAAGGTGACCGTGCCGGTGGGCGCCGACCCGCTGATCGAGTCGGCAACCGTGGCTGTGTACGTGACGAGCTGGCCCACGACCGGCGTGCTAACCGAGGCCGCGACCGACGTGGTCGTAGGGACCTGCTGGATGGCGTCGACCGTAAGCTCCCCGACGGAGGGGGTGTCGTACGAGGTGGGCCCGCCGACCACGACCAGCAAGGGCATCTCGACGCCGCCGCTGTAGCTGGCGGTGACCTGCTGCGAGCCGGGCGTCGACAGGGTGACCGTGCAGGTGGCGTCGGCCGCCGGCGTATAGATGGTGAAGCCGCCACCGCCGCCCGTCGCGACGAGGACCTGCTGGACCGCCGCGTTGGCGCACAGGGTGGTGGAGCCGTCCGTGAACGTCACGGTACCCGTGGCCCCAGAGTCGGAGATCGTAGCGGTGAACGTCACCTGCTCGCCCACTATGGGGGTATCCGACGACGCTGACACCGACGTCGTCGTCGCCACTGGCGTGTCTGCGTCGGGGATGTAGATACCGCTGAGCGTGGCGGAGTAGTCGTTGCCGTCCGTCCCCACATACTCGATGGCGTCGCTCAGGGCGCAAGTCCCGTCGCTGGCGCAGGTAGCGATGTCGATCGGGGTAGCGGTGTCCGGTTCGTAGGTTACGAACTGGTAGCCAGCGGCAGGGCTGTACACGAGCCATGCCACTTCCTCCTGCCCGCTCCAGTTGGTGTAGTGGATGTCGAGCGTCTGCACCGTGAGCGAGGCGCCACCGGCCGTCTCCGTGTCGACGAACCAGCTACCGACCACGTAGCCGCTGTATGTCGTTCCCTGGCCGGTATCTGCCCAGGTCAGGGTGCTCGACGTGGTGGTAGTCGACGAGCCCTTCTCCGTGATATCGAACGTCGGGTCACCGCTGGCATAAGCGGGAATGGCCGGCGCGTTCAGGCAGGGCGCGGGGTTGTTGACTGTGCCGTTGCCCTCCCCGATGGCGATGAGCTGGCTATTGTCACAGCTCGAGAGGATGGGTTCGGGTAGCGTCGAGCCGATAAAGAGCGAGTACAGCTCAGTTGTCTCGCTAGAACTCTGCAGCATCGAAGCCAGGTCCGGGACTGTCGTCGGCGCGTCGTACACCAGCTGCGCAAGCTGGTCCGGCAGTTCGGCAGCCGTGATGACGTTGTACGCCTCGATGACCCCGACGGCGATGGCGACCAGGACCACCCCGACCACCGCGCCGAGGTCGGCAGCGGCGATGCCGGCCGCGGCCTCGGCCGCCTCGCTCGCCGACAAGACCCCGTACCCCAGGGATATGCCGCCGAACGGTGTCAGGATGGACGCCAGCGTCGTCCCGCCCAAGGCCGCAGCCACGGCGGGCGTCAGGCCGATGGCGAGGCCGGATCCCACGCCGACAAGGGCGGCTCCGAAGCCGGCAGCTTCGCCGACGTCATTGGCCACCGCGGGGAAGGCGCTGTTGTCGAACGCCTCGTCGTCGGCGTCGGCTGCCCCCCAGGCCACGAAGTCGCTTTCGCTCGGCGTCGAGGGGGCGCAGCCGAGAAGGTTGGTGCACGGGGTGTAGCAGGTCTGGTCGGTGCCCTGGTTCTGGTAGATGTTGGCGCCGTACTCGGACGTGTCGGGTGCCGGCGCGACATAAACGCAGAAACCCTCGTTGGACGTGGAGGCCGGGGTGCTCTCGGACATGCCGGCGCCATAGTTCACCGGGTCGCCGGACAAGAAGCTCTCCAGGTCTGCCTCGCTCGGGTTGCCGGCCAGCAGGTTCTCGTAGGCGGTGGCCCCGAGCCCGGCCCATTTCGCGTATTCGAGGCCGGCATCGTCAGCGGCCTGGACGTTCTGGCGCTGGACGACGCTGGTGAGCCACGCCACGGCATTGGCCTGATCCGTGGTCTGCTGACCGGCAGGGGTCTGGATGGCTTGCAGCAGCAGTGCCCACAACTCCTGCTCGGCCGCGTCCCGGCCCCAGGTCTGGGCGGCAGCGGCGTCGCTTTGCGGCAAGCCGTGGTCGGTGAGGGTGTTGGCGACCGCCTCCTGTTCCAGATCTTCGAGGGAGGCTTGCTGAGCGGGCGTAGCGGAATAGAGGGGTACTGCCCCGGCAAGCTGCAGATCGTTGATGAGGTCTGCCGGTCCGGTGTTGTTGGCGGCCCGCGCTGACGGCACGCTCAAGGCCAGGCCCCCGCAGACCATGGTCACGACGCAGGCGAAGGCCACAAGCGTGCGCGCCATGGCGCGACGGGGCCGGGGTCGCCTCCGGGTCCTGTCGCTCCCGGCCGGTGCGGTTACCGGTACCTGTGGCATTGGGGCATGCTCCTTGGCAGGGCTCAGTGAGACGGTGGTTTTGGCGTGAGCAGCGGTTCTTAGGGAAGAAAGAAAACTCCGCCGAGGGCATTTCTCCCGGGGACCAACTGTAGCCACTGGCAACCGGAACAACAACGGAATGGCTGCACGGCGCCTGGCAAATTCCGGGATTTACGCGCGCCTGTTACAGAGTTCTCACAGTCGGTGTCGACCTCATCAGCCAGCGCCAACACTCCCACCGGAAGTCGTTTAATTGAGTGTGCAAGCGGGGGTTTAATTCCGGTGAGACAGGTGTGATAGTGCGGAAATTGCCGCCGTCCGTGAGCAAGGACGAGTTCGGGAAAGTGCAAAATCATCGCCGGAGGAATCGGATCGGCGTGTGTGCCCATTCACGGGATTGGTGACAGGCGTGACAGACATGCGGCATGCCGCGGGTGTCAAGCTGAGATTAAGAGCTATTCTTGACACGTGAGCAGGAGCGGCTCGAGGACGGGATGACCGACGTCACCCAGGCGCCCGACGCTCCCGGCGCGATCCGCGCCTGGGCCAGCCTGCAGGCACAGCGCAGACCCAGGCTCGCGCCCGCGGCCAGGGCGTTGGCCGACACCCGGCACGCCGACCCATCCGCGTCCGCCGCCTGGGCAGACCGGGCCGATTACCGGATGCGCACAGCCACCACTATCGTCGAGCGCCTGCGCGAAGAAGGGCGACTCGACCCGACATGGACAGCCACCGAGGCGGCCTCGCTGCTGTGGGAGCTGAACTCGTTTCACGTCTGGGACGACCTGGTGAACGGCGCCCGGATCGCACCCGACCGCTACGTCGAGATCATCACCGCTACCGCGGTTAGCGCGCTCGGCGCGCCCGTCAGGCAAGAAGCCAGCCGCATAAGGGAAGGGACGTGACGCAGTGCTGGGAAACAACAAGCACCTGGAGAAGAAACTGCGCGAGCGCGGTAAGAGCGCGCCCGCCAAGATCCTCGCCGTCAAGCCGACCGTGTGGACCGTATCGCACGGCGATCCCTGGAACCCCGAAACCGTCGTCAAGCTCACGCTGCGCCTGCGGCCGCCGGGCGAAGTCCCGTTCGATGCCGAGATCACCGTCAGGGAGGCACCACGGCACTGGGCCTACGCCGCCGGGGACACGGTCATCGCCCTGTACGACCCGGCTGACCATAGCTCAGTCTGCGTGGACGCCGAGGCCACCGAGGCCGCTCGGGCGGCCAAGCGTGACAAGGCCGCCAAAGACAAGAGCCGGGACCCAGGCTCCCGCCGCGCGCTCTGACTCTGATCATCAGGTAGTGCCACGGTCCGTTCGGAAGAATCTTCTTTATCCCGAACGGACCGCGGCTTCTGTGTCCCTATCGGAGCTTCCGGCCGGTTGCGGAATCCGGTTGGGGAATCCGGTCGCCGCGCGCTGTTTGGCGCTGCACGGGCGGCCCTGTTGCACGGCCGCTGCCGTCAATAGGTACGATCTGTTCGCAATTGGTACAGTATCGCATTACCTTCGATGCACGGGGTTTATGTGGCCGCGGCG
>JASHXJ010000600.1 GCA_030043595.1 Trebonia sp. | reverse complement strand
GACCGCGCTGTGGGGGTACAACGTGCAAGCGACCGACGAGGCGATGGACCGGATCGCCGAGTCGATCAGGGAACGCGACGTGCGGATTGTGGCGCTCGAGCAGCTTGTCAGCGACCTGGGCAGAGGACAGGCCGCGCCGCCGGCCAGCCCGTCCCTGCCAACCCGGCGCCGACCGGAGGCCGGCGAGCCAGCCGGGGAAACCTCGGCGACACCGCCCGAGCAGTCGCATGACTGAGCCCGCCGGCGTGGTGGCCGGTCCCGACGGCAGGCTGCGCTGCCCCTGGGGGCTGAGCGCCCCGGAGTACCTCGCCTACCACGACGAGGAATGGGGCCGCCCGGTCCGCGGCGACCAGGCGATCTTCGAGCGGCTGAGCCTGGAGGCCTTCCAGTCGGGCTTGTCCTGGCTCACGATCTTGCGCAAGCGGGAGAACTTCAGGAAGGCGTTCGCGGGTTTCGACATCGCCGCGGTCGCCGCGTTCGGCCCGCAGGACGTGCAGCGCCTGCTGTCCGACCCGGGGATCGTCAGGAACCGGGCGAAGGTCAGCGCGGTGATCACCAACGCGCGCGCCGCGCTGGCGCTGCCGGCGGGCCTCAGCGACCTGGTCTGGAGCTACGCCGTCGCGGGCCAGGCGGCCGGGGCGCCGCGCACGCTGGCGGACGTCCCGGCGCAGACCCCTGCCGCCAAGCGGCTGTCCGCCGACCTGCGCAAGCACGGCTTTACCTTCACCGGCCCTGTCACCGCCTACGCCACCATGCAGGCCTGCGGCCTGGTGAACGACCACCTGGCGGACTGCTTCGCCCGCGCCGCCTGACCCGCGGACGCGGACATCCCGCCACCGCGCGCCCAGGCGCGGCCCCAGCGGCGCCAAGGCCGGAACTGCGCGATTCTCCAGCTTCGCCGCAATCGGCGCTACGCCGTGCGAAAATACCCGGCATGGATCACGATGATCCCGATATCGACGCGCTCTTCGCGCCTCTTGAACCGTCCAAGGCCTTCGACGTCGTGCTGAGCGAGGCGCACGAGGTGCTCTCGCACGTACGCCAGCCGATCGAGGCCGAACTGTGGGGGTCGGACATGATCGGCGCGCTGTCCGCGTCCGCCGACTCGGCGCAGGTCATGACCGCGCTTACCGAATCGCTGGTGCCGGCCGCGGAGCAGACAGCGACGCCGGAGGCGCTGGCGCTGCTGCGGATCTTCGGCGCGATCGGGCCCCCGCAGCTGCGGGCCGCGGCAACCGAGGCCGCGAAGCGGGTGATCGCCCTTGGCGTGCCGGATCCGGACTGGGCGGCGGCCATCGGCGCGCCAAAGGTCGGCAAGTGCTGGCACTACGGCGACGTCGGCGGCCAGCAGGAGTCGGTGACGGTGAGCTTCGCGTACGGGGACGCCGAGCATGCCCTGTCGGTGCTCATCGACCACGGCAAGGGCGGCCGGATCAAGGATGCCTGGGTTGGCGACGCCGCCGGCCTGCTCGACCGGACCTGGTTCGCCGTCGAGAACGACCCGCTGGTGGTCTTCGGGGCCATCGACGCCGCGGACGCCCGCGACCGGCTGGAGCGGGCGATCAAGGCGGGCGAGTGCCCGGAGAAGCCGGACCAGGCGGACGACCTCACCGCGCACCGGGCCCTGCTGCACGCCCGGCTGGACCTCCTCGCCGCGGAATAGCGGGACGGCCGGGACGGCCGCGGCGGCCTGGTGCGGACAGCTAGGGTGTCAGCGCCAGGGTTGCTCCGGACGGGCTGAGCAGGCGGTGGAAGCCGGGCGCGCCAGGCAGCCTCGCGACATCGGCGCGTACCCGCCGGTAGGCCCCGTCCGGCCCGGCTAGCACCAGCCCGTCCGCGCCGACGGCCACCAGCTCACCGTCGTTGCGCAGCAGGACCGGGCCGTCGCGCTCCGCGGAGATCGCGACACGGCCGTCCCGCACGCAGCGCAGGATGACCTCCGGGTCCGCGTCCGCGCACTCGACCCAGGTGGTCGGCGTGCCCGGCGGCGCATCCGACCCCTGCCTGTGCCAGTCGCTGCCGCCGACCGGGATCGCCGCCGGGTCCCAGGCCTGCCACCAGGCGAGCGGCGTCGTCCAGGTCAGGTCCAGCCAGCTCCAGTGCCAGACCTCGACAAGCGGCGGCAGGCGCCGCATCTGATGCAGCCAGCTCACCGGGCCGGCGATCGGGTGGTTAACCGACATGAGGCCGCCGCCGTGCTCGGCCGCGTCAAGCCAGTCGTCCGGGCTGGCGCGGAAGTCGATCCAGCCGGTGTCGCCGAGCACGCCGGCGTGCCCCCGCGCGGTCGTCACCTCCTGGCCGGGGATCAGCGTGATCGCGTACCCGCGTGCCACCGCGGGCAGCTCGCCATGATGGCTGACCGTGTTGTGGTCGGTGATCGCGATAAAGTCCAGGCCGCGGCTGATGGCGAAGCACGCCAGTTCGGGCACTGTCATCGCGCCGTCGGAATGCACTGTGTGCGCGTGCAGGTCGCCGGCCAGCCAGCGGTGCCCCTGCGCCGCGGGCAGGTCCCGCCGGGCGGGCCTGCTGGCGGGCGGCGGAGGACCGTCCGGCGCCGGAGGATCGGCGGCGTCAGTCCCGCTGGACGGCTCCGCCGTGACCCGGTAGCGCACGCCGTCCGGCGGCACCATGTGCAGCCCGATCATCACCTGCCACAGGCCGGGCTCCACCTCGCCGGGCAGGTAGCCGGGCGTCGCGGCGTCGGCGGCGATGACGAATGACCGCCGGGCGCCTCCCGACCAGCCGCGGAACCCGGACGGGCCCATGCATCCCAGGTCCAGGATCGCCCCGGCCCGCTCGTAGTCCAGCTCTACCCGCAGGGCGGCCGTTCCGGGCGCGACCTCGACGGGAAGGTAGTGCCATGGCGAGGCGAACATGTCCTCGAGCGTCCATACCCCAGCGTGCACGGTCAGCTGCCCCATGTCACCAGTGTGTCGACGCGCGTGCGGGCGGGGCAAGGACAACTGTCCGCGCGGCGGGGCTCGCGGCTCGCCAGGCGAGAAAATCATGTGACTTCGGCCGGCGGGAGTGTTAGGGTGTCGAGCTTCGCGCCCACAACAGAACAAAGGGGGTCAGCCATGCCCGCCGACGCCCGGGAGGACGGACCGGACAGCGTCATCCGCGCCGAGCGCGCCCACCTCGCCCAGTCCCGTGAGTTCCTGCGCCTGATGCGGGAGAACGTGCTCGCGCTCAATCCCATGGCCGGGGACCCGGTGTCCCTGGAATACCTCAAGGCGGACCTGTACCGCCGCGCCGAATCGCTGCGCGACCTGCCGGACGCGCCCCTGTTCTTCGGCCGCCTGGACTACGCGGCCGGCACAGGAAGCTTCCACATAGGTCGGCGGCACGTGCATGACGAGGACGGCGCCCCGGTGGTGATCGACTGGCGGGCGCCCGTCTCGCGGCCGTTCTACCGGGCCAGCCAGGCGGAGCCGATGGACCTGCTGCTGCGGCGGCGGTTCGGGTTCTCCGGGGCGGACCTCACCGCGTACGAGGACGAGCTGTTCGCAGGACCGGTGCCCGGGGCAGACGCGACGGATCGTTCGGGAGAGAAGAAAACAAGCCAGCTCCTGCTCGCGGAGATCGAGCGGCCGCGATCGGGGCCGATGCGTGACATCGTGGCCACGATCCAGCCTGACCAGGACGACATCGTGCGCGCGGACGCCGGCCGGACGGTGGGCGTCCAGGGCGCGCCGGGCACCGGGAAGACCGCGGTCGGGCTGCACCGCGTCGCCTACCTGCTCTACGCGCACAAGGAGCAGGTGACGCGGCGCGGGGTGATCGTGGTGGGGCCGAACCTCGCCTTCCTGTCCTACATCAGGAATGTGCTGCCCGCGCTCGGGGAACTGGACGTCACCCAGACAACGGTCACCGACCTCGTGGCGTCGGTGCCTGTCCGCGGCACCGACAGCGACGCCGCGGGCGTGGTCAAGGGTGACGCGCGGATGGCGGAGGTGCTGCGCCGGGCGCTGTGGGCCTCGATCAGGGAGCCGGCCGAGGCGCTCGTGGTCGCCCGCGGCGCACGGCGCTGGCGGGTCCCGGCCCGCGAGCTGATGTCGCTGGCGGCCGAACTGCGGCAGCGCGGGGTGCGGTACGGGGCGGCGCGGGAGCTGCTCGGGCACAGGATCGCCCACCTCATCCTCAGCCAGCTGGAGGCGGCCGGGGAAACCTGCGATGACCGGACGCACGACGCGGTGCGGCGGTTGGCGCCGGTGCGCGCGTGCGTGCAGCAGATGTGGCCCAAGGTGGAGGCGAAGCGGCTGGTGTTCGGGCTGCTGTCCTCCGCGCGGGAACTGGAACGGCACGCCTGCGGGCTGCTCTCCGAGGCCGAGCAGGAGGCGATCATCTGGTCGCCGGCGCCGCGCGGCCCGGGGTCGGCGCGCTGGAGCCGCGCCGACCTGGTGCTCATCGACGAGGCCGCCGACCTGATCGAGCGCACGCCGAGCCTCGCTCACGTGGTCGTGGACGAGGCGCAGGACCTGTCGCCGATGGAATGCCGGGCGATCGGGCGGCGGTGCTCTACCGGGTCGGCGACGGTGCTCGGTGACATCGCCCAGGGCACCACGCCGTGGGCGGCCACGTCGTGGCCGGCCATGCTCTCCCACCTCGGCAAGCCGGATGCCGCGGTGCGCGAGCTCGACGTCGGCTATCGCGTACCGCGGCAGATCCTGGACTACGCCGCCGCGCTGCTGCCGTCGATCGCGCCCGGGCTGCGGCCGGCGAGGTCGCTACGGGCGGACGCAGCGGCGCTCGCCGTCGAACGGGTGGCCCCAGGCGAGCTCGGCGCACGGCTGGCCGAGGCCAGTTCGCGCGCCCTGGAGCTGCCCGGATCGGTCGCGGTCATCTGCGCGGACGCGCAGGTCGCGGAGGTCAGCGCGGCGCTCCTGTCGGCGGGGCTGTCGTTCGGCGTCCTCGGCACCGATCCGGCCGCCGGGGAGTCCCGGCTCACGCTCGTCCCCGTCACGCTGGCCAAGGGACTTGAGTTCGACCACGTCGTGCTCGCCGAGCCGGCGCGGATCGCGTCCGGCGAGGCCCATGGCCTGCGCCGGCTGTACGTGGCGCTGACCCGCGCCGTATCCCGGCTCACGATATTGCACGCGGAACCGATCCCAGCCGAACTTTGTTACGTACCATAGATGAGGGCCGCTTAATCCTGGCCCTTCCCGGCAAATTTCACATGCGCATTGCGTGGCCGTGTCGGGGGCGGCATCCTAGGACGATCTAGCACGCCTTGTCCTGGGAAAACTACGATATGTAGCGATGGTGATTACTGTGGAAGCCAAGGGGAACCACGCAGAAACCGTCTATCTTGACAAGCTGGCCGAGGAGCTGGCGCACCGGGGGCTTGAGGCCTGGCTCATGGCGCCGCCGGGACGAGTGCCCAGCGTGTACGTGACCAACCCAGCTGCCAGGGCGCTGGAAGAGAACGTGTACGTCGGCTGCGGCAAGGACGGCCTCTGGTGGTTCTGGTGGTCGTGGGCGGAGCGGATCTCGATCGCCGACGACCTGGACGCGGCCGCGACCGCCATCACGCGGGTGCTCGCCCTGCCGCACGGCGGGGAGTAAGACCCTCGTCACCGGGCCGGACGGCATGCCGGGGAAGGCGACGGTAGATCCGCGCCAGGCAGCCGCCCGGTTCGCCGGCGGCTGCATCGCCAGTGCGCCGAAGATCCGCAGCCTCTGATCCGTGACCGCCACCAGGCCGAGATAGGCCTGGGTCACGCCGTCTTCGAGCGTCACTGCGAGCCGCCGCGCCGACTGCGCGTCCAGCACGGCGAAAGGCAGCCGGTACGCCACGCCGGCGGCGACGGGAGTGCCGCCGAGCTTGACGATCATCGCCTCAAGGGTGTCCCTGGCCTCCTGGTGCAGCTTCCAGTCGGTCAGCGCCGCGGCTTGCTCGGTGCCGCTGAGCATCGCGCCGACGATGCCGTACCCGTAGACGGCCGCGTGCTCGGCGGCCAGCGCGGCCTGCAGCGCCGGCAGCGCCAGCGCCTGCGCCTGTGCCGCGCGCGCGGCGTGCGTCATGCCGGGTTCCGGTCAAGCGCGGTCACGTGCGTCGCCTCCGAGGCGGCGATGCTGGCGTACAGCTGCGCCAGCGATGGTGTCGCGCCCGCCAGCCGCCGTAGCGCAGCGGTGCTCGCGGCCTGCTCGGCGGCGCGCAGCCCGGCGATGGCGGCCGTCCGCGTATCAGCAACCGGCGGCCGTGACGTGACCGTGTGCGGCACCCGCTTGCCCGGCGGTTCGATGATCCGGGCGCGCAGCTGGGCCAGGTGCGCGAGGTGCTCGGCGAGCAGCGGAGTCAGCGACGGGGCCAGCGGGGAATAAGCGGCCACGGTCCTCTTGTACAGGGATACGAGGTTCTCCTCCGCGAAGACCGCCGCGAACAGGACCCGCACGTCCGCGGACAGCGGCGGCGGACCCGCCAGCGGGTCCGGGCCAGCGCAGCCGCTCAGCGCCGCAAACAAAGGCAGCGTCGTGGCCGACGCGGCCAGCAACTGGCGCCTTCGCAGCATAGTCTCTAAGCATGCCACGGAGCTGAGGCCGCTGAGCCTGCGGCGGGTCTGCCGTCGGTTCGCGTCCGCAGCGTCGTATAGCATTCGCGGCCTATAGGCTGGACCTGCGAAGATATGAGAGCCTCGGTGGTAGACGGCTCGCAGACGAGGAGGTCGTGATGCCCGGTGGCTCCCGCCCCGCCGCCGGCCCGGTGGACGACAGGCGCCTGGCTGGCCTCATTCAGCCTGTGGTAGCCGCCGCCGGGATGGACCTGGAGTCGGTGCGGGTGACGGTCGCCGGGCGTCGTCGGCTGCTGCGCGTCGTGGTCGACAGCGACCGGGGCGTCAGCCTCGACGACACGGCCTTCGTCAGCAGCGCGGTGTCTGCCGCGCTGGACGCGGCCAACGCGATGGGAGACGTCCCGTACACCCTTGAGGTTTCCTCACCTGGCGTGGACCGCCCGCTGACCGAGCCGCGGCACTGGCGGCGTGCCGCCGGGCGGCTGGTACG
>JASHXJ010000599.1 GCA_030043595.1 Trebonia sp. | reverse complement strand
AGGCGGCAGGCGGGCCGCACGCCCTGGACCTGCGGGTGGACGGCCCGCACGCGCTGCTCGGCGGCACCACAGGCGCGGGCAAGAGCGAGCTGCTGCAAACCTGGATTCTCGCCATGGCCGCCGCGCACAGCCCGCAGCGGGTCACCTTCCTGCTTGTCGACTACAAGGGCGGCTCGGCGTTCCGGGACTGCGTGAGCCTGCCGCACACCGTCGGCCTGGTCACCGACCTCAACCGCCACCTGGTCAGGCGGGCGCTGGTCTCGCTGGGCGCCGAGCTCACCTACCGCGAGCACTTGTTCGCCGCCAAGCGGGTCAAGGACCTGCGCGAGCTGGAGATGACGGGTGACCCGGACACACCGCCGAGCCTGGTGATCGTGGTAGACGAATTCGCCGCGCTCGTGCACGAGGTCCCGGACTTCGTCGACGGGGTCGTCAACGTCGCCCAGCGGGGCCGCTCGCTCGGCCTGCACCTGGTGCTGGCCACCCAGCGGCCGGCGGGCGTGATCAAGGACAATCTGCGGGCGAACACGAACCTGAGGCTGGCGCTGCGGATGGCGGATGAGTCGGACAGCCTCGACGTCCTCGGATCTCCCGAGGCCGCGGCCATCGACCCGGCGCTGCCCGGCCGCGCGGTGTCCAAGACCGGGCCGGGCAAGCTGGTCCCGTTCCAGGCCGCCTACGTCGGCGGCTGGACGACCTCGGGCCAGCGTAAGCCGGACGTGTCCATCGAGGAACTCGTCGTCGGGTCTGGCCGGCCCTGGCCCGACCCTGAGGTCGGCGCCGCCGTGTACGCGGACGCTGAGCACGGCCCGAGCGACATCGTCCGGATCACCGAGAACATCAGGCGCGCCGCCGCGCTGGCCCAGCTGGCCCCGCCTCGCCGGCCCTGGCTGGACGAGCTCGCGGTCGCTTACGACCTGGCCCGGCTGCCCGCCAGCCGCCGCGACGACGAGCTCGTCTTCGGCGTCGTCGACGAGCCCGAGTACCAGCGGCAGGTCACCGCCGCCTTCTACCCGGACCGGGACGGCAACCTCGCCGTCTACGGCACTGGCGGCGCGGGCAAGAGCACCGCGCTGCGCTCGGTGGCCGTCGCCGCCGGCTTCACGGTCCGCGGCGGCCCGTGCCAGGTCTACGGCCTGGACTTCAGCTCGCGCGGTCTTGACATGCTCGCCGAGCTGCCGCACGTGGGCGGGGTCATCCCCGGCGACGAGCACGACCGGGTGCGGCGGCTGCTGCGGACGCTGCTGACCGCCGCGGACGACCGGGCCCGCCGCTACGCTGCCGTCCGGGCGGGGACCATCACCGAATACCGCCGCATCGCGGGCGCGCCGCACGAGCCGCGCATCCTGATCCTGCTCGACGGCTTTTCCGCGTTCCGCCAGCACTACGAGTCGCTCGACGGGGGCAAGTGGTTCGACGCGT
Source organism: Trebonia sp. (assembly GCA_030043595.1). Lineage (GTDB taxonomy): Bacteria > Actinomycetota > Actinomycetes > Streptosporangiales > Streptosporangiaceae > Trebonia. Next base: position 5,652 of record JASHXJ010000599.1, on the reverse strand, counting down.
TCACGACGCTCGCCGCCGACGGCCGGCCGCTCGGCATCCACGTGATCCTCACCGCCGACCGTCCCGCCGCACTGCCGCCGCGGCTGAGCTCGCGGATCCAGCGGCGCCTGGTGCTGCGCCTCGCCGACGACAGTGAGTACACGGCAGCCGGCGGCGAGCCGGGCATCCTCACGCCGGAGTCACCGCCCGGCCGGGCGGTCATGGGGCGCGCCGAGCTGCAGGTCGCCGTCTTCGGCGGCTCGCCGGACGCCGCGGCCCAGGCCAGGGCGATCAGCCAGCTCGCGGCCGCGATGCGGCGCCAGCAGGTCACCGTGGCGCCACGCGTGGAGCAGCTGCCGGAGCTGGTGCGGCTCAGTGAGCTGCCCGCGGTGGCCGATGGCCGGCCAGCCATCGGGATAGCAGACGACAACCTTGCCGCGGTCGGGTTCCGGCCGGAAGGCGTCTTCCTCATCTCCGGCCCGCCCGGCAGCGGCCGGACCACCGCCGTCGCGACGGTGATCGTCGCGCTCAGCCGCGCCGAGCCGGGAACCGCGGCGGTCTTCTTCGGCAGCAAACGCTCGCCGCTGACCGGGCTGGGACTCTGGCAGCAGGTCGGCACCGACCCGGGGGAGATCGCCACGGCCGCGGCCAGCCTGGAACAGGCTGTCAGCCGCGGCGGCGATCCCGGCCGCCGGCTCGCCGTGGTCATCGAGGGCCTGAGCGACTTCGTGGGCGGCCCCGCCGACATGCCGCTCACTTCGCTGATCAAGACGGTCGCCAGCCACGGGCACCTGGTCATCGCCGAGGGCGAGACCTCCGCCCTCGGCCAGTCCTGGGCGCTGCTCAACGCCGCGAAGAGCGCGCGCACCGGGCTGGCGCTGCAGCCGGAGCAGGGCGACGGTGCCCTCGTGTACCGGACGGAGTTCCCGAAGTCGCGGCGCAGCGAGTTTCCCCGCGGCCGCGGCCTGCTCGTCGAGAACGGGCGTGCCCGGCTGACCCAGATCGCGATCCCGGAATGACACGGCGACCGCCGCCACGGCGATGGCGCCAGCAAGCAGATGGCAAAGCCGCCATCGGAGGGTGAAACACACGAGAAGGAGGAGATTCGATGGCATTCGAGGGAATGGACGTCGAGCATGTCACCGTCATCTACCAGCAGATGACTGGCCTGAGCCAGCAGCTGCAGAGCATCGTCTCGACGATGCCGAACCTGGTCAGCCAGCTCGAGGGAGCGTGGCAGGGCCCGGACGCCCGGACGTTCGCGTCACAGTGGCCGACCTACCAGAGCCAGCTGCAGAGCGCGCTGCACAGCCTGGAGGAAATGTGCCAGCACACGTACGCGAACCTGCAGCAGCAGGAGACCGCGTCCAACACCTACTGAACCAGACGGCACCGGGGTGCCGGGCTCCGGACGGAGCCCGGCACCCCGCGACAGGGAGATGACGATGTCGTTCGAAGGCATGGACGTCGACGAGGCGCAGCGCCTGGCGCAGCAGCTCGACGCGAATGCGCAGGCCCTGGCGCGCATCACCGCCGCGCTCGGCGGCCTCGCGCAGGAACTCAGTTACTGCTGGCGCGGCCCGGCGTCGGCCGCGTTCCAGTACCAGTGGACCGCGAACTATCAGGCGGCGCTGAACACCGCGGCGCAGGCGCTGTCGGACACGCACGCCCGCCTGGTCGCCAACATCGGCCAGCAGACCCAGGCCAGTGCCTCGTATGCCGGCTCGGCCGGCTTTACCGCCGGCACCGCGCTCACCGCGATCCTCGGCGGGATCGGCAGCGGCTGGGCGGCGCTGCAGGTGGGTGCCGGGTGGGTGGGGCTCGTGCAAACGCCCCTCGATCAGATCAGGGACTTCGGCGGGGCGGCCGATGACCCCTACCTGCAGCAGGCCGCGGAGTTCCTCGGCAACGGCGACCCCGGCGCCACGCTCGGCGTGGTGGACACCGCGGCGGGCGGCCTGGGGGACCTGGTCGTCGGTGCGGACACGGCCAGTGCCCTCTACGACCTGCACGAACAGCACTACGCCAGTGCCGTCGGCAACGCTGTCGACGCCACCTCCACCGCGCTGATGAACACGGACGACCCCGTGACGATGCTCGCGGGCTTCGACATCGCGCTGCTCAAGAAGGACTACGAGCTCGCGCAGCAGATCAACTGGCGCGAGGGCATTCCCAACCCCTTCAACGCCAGCAACTTCATGAACGACTACGTTCCGACGTTCGAATCGCTGCCCGGCCAGCTGGTCAGCACGCTCGCAGGGATCCTCTGATGACAAGCCCTTACACGCTGACGGTCACCGACGACGAGGCCGCGGCCTTCGCCTTGCAGGCCAACGGTGCCTGGCGCACGCCCTTGCCGACGGTCAACGAGGGAAGCGATGCCGATCTCGGCAAGGCCATCCTGCGCGGGCGGCGCTCCCTCGTGGTGCGCGACCTGGCCAGGCCCGACGGGACCGCGACCGGCGCGGCGGCGGAGGTTCTCACGCGGCTCGGGAACGGGCCGCGGGTGGCGTTCCTGCTCGTCGACCGCGACGGCAACTGGGTCCCGGCCGGGCTCACGGTCTACCTGTACGGACCGCGCCACGACGATATCGAGATGAGCCATGTCGTGGCGGCGGTCGGAGTGCACTCCTTCAAGGTCACGCCGCCCCCGCGACAGTGGCTCGCCCTGACCGAGCTCGCCGAAGCAGTCTTCACGAACGGCTTCGCCATCGCGGGGAGCGGTGCCCAGCAGCCCGTCGCGGCGCTCCTGCTGCTGTCCCGGCCGGATGGCTTCCGCACCGTCCGCGTGGCTCACCGGTCCGTCACCGCCGATCACGGTGCCGGATCCCGGACGTTCGCCTCTGTCGCCCAGGCCGTCGCCTGGCTGGCGGGATAGCCCTGGCGCGCCCCGATTCAGGGCAGCGGGACGCTCCCGGTCCGCCATGATCGGCTCTTTTATCCCGACCGGACCGTGGCCTCTCCGCGCAGCAGCTCAGCCTCCGGCGCGGGATAGCGGGCGAGCCTGCTCGGCCACCAGACCCACCTGCCCAGATCCAGGTTCAGCGCGCTGACCAGCACCGAACGGACCACGATCGTGTCGAGCAGCACGCCGAACGCCACGGCGAACCCGATCTCGGTGAGGAACGTCACCGGCAGCGTGCCGAGCACGGCGAACGTCCCGGCCAGCACGAGGCCCGCCGAGGTGATGACACCGCCCGTCGCGGACAGGCCGGTCAGCGCGCCGCAGCGCGGACCCTGGCGCTGGGCTTCCTCCCGTACCCGGGTCATCAGGAAGATGTTGTAGTCGATGCCCAGGGCCACCAGGAACACGAACACGAACAGCGGGAACGAGGTGTCAGCGCCGCCGAAGTTGAACACGTTGTTGAAGAACAGCGCGCTCACTCCGAGGGCCGCGGCGAACGAGAGCACCACGGTGGCGATCAGCATGACGGGCGCGACGAGGGCGCGCAGCAGCAGGGCCAGGATGACGAACGCGACGACGAGGATGATCGGGATGATCAGGTTCCGGTCGTGTGCCGCGGCCCGCTGCACGTCGAGGTTGATCGCGGTTGTGCCGCCGACGAGTGCGCCGGCGCCCGGGATGGCGTGCACCGCCGCGCGGGTCCGGTCGATGGTCGCGTACGCGGCCTGGCTGTCCGGTGCGGAGGTCAGCGTGGCCTGCAGGTAGGCGTGGCCGTCTATGGTCACGGGCTGCGTGACGTCGGTGAGGCCGCTGACGGACCGGAGCGTGGTGGCGATCCGCTGCCCCGACGCGGGGTTGCCGAACACCACGACCGGCGCTCCGGAGCCGCCAGGGAAGTGCTGGTCGAGCACCGTCTGCCCGGCCACCGAGTCCGGGGTGCCGCGGAACGACTGGGCGTTGGTCAGTCCGTGCGCCTGCAGTCCGGCCACCCCGGCGGCCATGGCGCCGAGCACCAGTGCGGTGATGACCCAGACAGCCCGCGGGCGCACCGCGATGTTCCGGCCGATGCGCGCCCACATGCCGCGTGTCGTCGGCTCAACGGAGCCGTACTGCGGCTTGACCGGCCAGAACACCCAGCGGCCCGTGGTCACGAGCAGCGCGGGCAGCAGCGTCGTCATCGCGAGCAGCGCGACCGCGACGCCGATCCCGAGTACCGGTCCCATGCTCTTGGTCGAATTCAGCTCGGCGAACGACAGGGTGAGCAGGCTGAGGATCACCGTGCCCCCGCTGGCGATGATCGCGGGCCCGGCCCGGCGCAGCGCGACAGCCATCGCCTCGTGCCTGTCGGAGTGCCGCCGCAGTTCCTCCCGGTACCGGGCGGTCAGCAGCAGGGCGTAGTCCGTCCCGGCGCCGAACACCAGCACGTCGAGGATGCCCGCGCTCTGCGCGTTGACGGTCAGCCCCGCGTGCGCGGCCAGCAGGTAGATGACCGCCTCAGCGGTGACCAGCGCCACCCCGGCGGAGATCACCGGGAGCAGCCATAGCACCGGACTGCGGTAGGTGAGCAGCAGTATCACGATGACGACTGCGAGCGCGGAGTACAGGAGCGTGCCGTCGATCCCCTTGAACGCGCTGCCCGAGTCCGCGGCATAGCCCAGTGACCCGGTGATGTGCGACGTGAGCCCGTCGGCACCCGACTGCGCGATGGCGCGCAGCGAGTCGGCGGCCGGCCCGGCCGCGCTCCAGCCGCCGCTGCCCAGGTTGACCGGCACGATCGTCTCGATCGCCGTGCCGTCCTGCGAGAAGATCGGACCGGTTATCTGGCCGCGGACGACGCCAGCCACGTCGCCGAACTTCCTGGCGTCCGCGACCGCCTTCGCCTTATCGGCGGCGGTCAGGCCGGACGGCCGGTCGTACACCACCACGGCGGGGTACACGTTGGGCGAGATGAACCTTGATTGCAAGTTCAGGACCTGCGTGGATTCGGCCTTCGGCGGCAGCCATGACGAGGTGTTGTTCTGCTCCGCCCCGGTGAGCTTCCCAGACAGCGGTCCGGCGACCGCGACTACGATCAGCCAGAAGACGAGTACGAGCCACTTAGCCCGACGGCCCGCCGGGATATTTCCCAGCCGTCGCAATCCTGCCATCCCCGCTCCTCCCGAACCGTCCCGCAATCAAGTAGACACAGTTTCACGCTGCGAGTCATCGGTTTTTCCCCGTCCCGATATACGAGATATATCGTGTTGAGCGGTGCCGCCGCAAGGGTACTGGCCGCGTTTTCCCGCGGCCGGCCCCCTACGCTGCGGGTATGGGGCAGATCCGGGTGGGCACGGCGTCGTGGACCGACAAGACGCTGATCGACTCCGGCTGGTACCCGCCGGAGGCAGCCAATCCGGAGCAGCGGCTGCGGTTTTACGCCCGGCAGTTCCCGCTGGTGGAGGTGGACGCCACCTACTACGCGCTGCCGGCCGGGCAGACCGCCGCGATGTGGGCGGACCGGACCCCCGCCGGATTCACGTTCAACGTCAAGGCGTTCAGCCTGTTCACTCAGCACCCCACTCCGGTCAGGGCGCTGCCCGTCGATCTGCGCGAGGCCGCGGAGCAGGCGGGCAAGGCCCGGGTCTACCTGAAGGATGTCAGCCCCGAGCTGGCCGGCCAGGCGTGGGACCGGTTCCTCGCCGCGCTCGAGCCGCTGCGCGAGCCCGGCAAGCTCGGCGCGATCTTGCTGCAGTTCCCGCCCTGGTTCCCGATCTCCCGGGCGAACAAGG
>JASHXJ010000074.1 GCA_030043595.1 Trebonia sp. | reverse complement strand
CGCCGCGTGCACCGCGTGCCGCGCGATGCCCGACCCGCCCGGCGGCGCCCACGGCGTCACAGGCGGCGCCGCGTGGCGGCTCAGGAAGGACTTGCGCGCGATGTACATCAGGCCGAGCAGGTCATGCTGGCGCTGACGGAACGTCTCGAGCGGGATCATGCCGCGGCCAGCCTTGGCGTGCAGCAGTGCGAGCTCGGTGGCGGCGAGCTGGTAATCGCCCATGGCCGCCGCCGCGGGCAGCCCGCCCGTGGCCCGGGCCCAGTTGCGCGCCCGGCGCCGCTCGCTCAGCGAGGCGAGCATCGCCACGTCGTCGTCGCTGACCAGCCCGGTCGACCGGTAGGCGGGAAGGTCGTGCCTGATCAGCCCCACCATCCGGTGCCGGTCCACGACCAGGATCGCGACGAGCCCGGCGAGCACGCACAGCATGATGGCGTAAGCGGCCGCGAGCCCCGCCACGCCGTAGACGGCCAGCCCGTTCCACGTCCCGTGCAGCACCATCGCGGCCAGCCAGCCGAGCGGCACCGCCCAGCCCGCCCGGCGGTGGGTAGCGGCGTAGGCGACGCCGAGGCCGGTCATCGAGGTGAAGGTGGGGTGCAGCAGCGGGGAGGCCACGCCGCGCAGCACGAACGTGTACCAGAGCAGCGCGACGCCGCCGTGCTGGGGGGTGATCAGCGCGTTGATGTAGTAGCCGACGTTCTCCATCATGGCGAAGCCGAGGCCGACCATCGCCGCGTAGATGATGCCGTCGGTCGGGCCGTCGAACTCCGCCCGGCGCCGCCAGAGCATGCCGACCAGCACCAGGCCTTTCAGTGTCTCTTCCACCACCGGCGCGCCGAACGTCGCGGACACGTACTCGCCGGTGCCCGCGCCAAGCGCGGGCTGGGTCACGTACTCCAGGCCGGCCGTGTTGATGAGCAGCGCGAATAGCGCCGCTATCCCTGCTCCCCAGCCGAACGCGAACACGAGGGCGCCGCGCGGCTCGGGTTCCAGCCGGTCGATGAACAGCACGAGCCCGACCAGTAGCGGCACCGGCAGCAGGGCCAGCGGCAGCGCGACGAGGGCCGGCACCACACCGTCGCCCGCGGCGACGCTCTGCGCCACGTCGATACCGAGCGCGACTATCGCGCAGGCGGTGGTGATGACGATGCCGGCGATGAAGGCGACGCTGGTCCGGCCCGGGGTGCGCCCCTCGATCACCGCCCTGGGATCGAAGACCCGGGTGGCGGGCTCGGTCATGCCCGGAAGCATACTGCCGTCGGCCCGCCGGACGCCTACTGGTCTAGACCTTGTACGGCAAATGGTCTAGACCTATGGAAAGTGGTGAATGTTCCGCAAACGGCCTGCCCGATGCGGTTCCGCCGGGGCCGGGCGGGATAGGCTCTTGTAGGTGCCGGCGCCCAAGCCGTATGGGGGTTTGCGCCTGCCCGCTTCCTCGCGTCAGCAGAAGGGACCGATCCGTGACGGTGAGCAACGACGCCCTTGACTGGTCACCCGCCGACGAGCGGGCCGTCGACCTGGTCCGCGTGCTCGCGATGGACGCGGTGCAGCAGGCTGGCTCGGGTCACCCAGGCACCGCGATGAGCCTCGCACCGGCCGCGTACCTGCTCTACCAGCGTCTCCTGCGGCACGATCCGGTCGACCCGAAGTGGCCGGGCCGGGACCGGTTCGTGCTTTCCTGCGGGCACTCCAGCCTCACCCTGTACATCCAGCTCTACCTGTCCGGCTACGCGGTCACCCTCGATGACCTCAAGGCTCTTCGCACGTGGGGCAGCATCACCCCCGGTCACCCTGAGCACGGGCTCACCCCCGGCGTGGAGACCACCACCGGGCCGCTCGGTCAGGGCCTGGGCAACGCGGTGGGCATGGCGATGGCGGCACGCCGCGAGCGCGGCCTGTTCGACCCCGACGCGGCACCGGGCACCAGTCCCTTCGACCACTTCATTTACTGCTTCGTGTCCGACGGCGACATCGAGGAAGGCATCAGCCACGAGGTGTCCTCGCTGGCCGGTCACCACCGGCTCGGCAACCTCATCGTGCTGTACGACGACAACCGGATCTCCATCGAGGACGACACGAACGTCGCCAAGTCCGAGGACGTCGGCGCGCGCTACGCGGCGTATGGCTGGCATGTGCAGCACATCGACTGGGTCACCGCCAGCGGCTATCACGAGAACGTCCAGGCGCTGTACGACGCGTTCGAGGCGGCGAAGGCGAATGCCGCGGCCCCGTCGGTCATCGTGCTGCGGACGATCATCGGCTGGCCCGCGCCGAACAAGCAGAACACCGGTGCCGCGCACGGTGCCGCGCTCGGCGAGGCTGAGGTGGCGGCCACCAAGGAGATCCTGCACTTCGACCCGGCCGTGAAGTTCCCCGTCGAAGAGGAGGCCGTGAACCACGCCCGCCAGGTCGCCGAGCGCGGGAAGCGACTGCACGCGGAGTGGGAGGAGGCCTTCAACGACTGGGCAAAGGCTAATCCGGGGCGGAAGGCGCTGTTCGACCGGCTCGCGAAGCGGGAGCTTCCCGACGGCTGGGAGGCGGCGCTGCCGGTCTTCCCCGCCGACCCCAAGGGAACGGGCACCCGCCGTGCCTCCGGCAAGATCCTCACCGCCCTGGCGCCGGTGCTGCCCGAGCTCTGGGGCGGCTCGGCCGACCTCGCCGAGTCCAACCTCACCACGATGGAAGGGGAGCCGTCGTTCATCCCGGTCGACCACCAGACGGCGATGTGGCGTGGTGGCCCGTACGGGCGGACGATGCACTTCGGCATCCGCGAGCACGGCATGGGCTCGATCTTGAACGGTATCGTGCTGCACGGCGGCACCCGCCCGTATGGCGGCACGTTCTTGCAGTTCAGTGACTACATGCGGCCCGCTGTGCGGCTAGCGGCGCTGATGCAGCAGCCGGTCATCTACGTGTGGACGCACGACTCCATCGGCCTTGGCGAGGATGGCCCGACCCACCAGCCCATCGAGCACCTGTGGTCGCTGCGCAACATCCCTGGCCTGGACATCGTGCGCCCGGCCGACGCCAACGAGACCACGGTCGCCTGGCGGACCATCCTTGGGCACACCGACCGTCCCGCGGGCCTGTGCCTGACCAGGCAGAACGTGCCCACCTTCGACAGAACCACTGTCGCCTCAGCAGCGGGGACCGCCCGCGGGGGGTACGTGCTCGCCGACGGAACCGACGTCATACTGATCGCCACGGGCAGCGAGGTGCAGATCGCCGTGAACGCGCGCGAGCTGCTGGCGGACGAGGGTATTTCAGGCCGGGTTGTCTCGCTGCCCTGCGTGGAATGGTTCAGGGAGCAGGACGCGTCCTACCAGGAGGAGGTACTTCCGGCGGGGATGCGCGCGCGGGTGTCGGTCGAGGCGGGCATTACCGGGCCGTGGAAGGCGTTCGTCGGCGACGCCGGCGAGTCCATCGGGGTGGACCACTATGGCGCGTCGGCGGCCGAGGCCACGCTGTACAAGGAGTACGGCATCACGGCCGAGGCGGTTGCCGCCGCGGCCAGGGCGAGCCTCGCGAAGACCAGAGCCGGAATCTAGAGCTTAGGAAACGACGAAAGGAGCGCGGCAATGAGCGACGTGCTCGGGCAGCTTACCGAGGCCGGCGTGTCGGTCTGGCTGGACGACATCAGCCGCGACCGCCTGCGCAGCGGCAACCTGGAGACGCTTGTCAGGGACTATTACGTCCGCGGGGTGACGTCGAACCCGACGATCTTCGCCCACGCGCTGAGCAAGGGGAACGAATACGACGACCAGATCAAGGACCTGGCGCTGCGCGGCGTCTCCGTCGAGGAAGCGTCGCGGATGATCACCACCTACGACATCCGGTGGGCGTGCGACGTGCTCCGCCCTGTCTACGACGAGTCCAGCGGCGTGGACGGCCGGGTGTCCATCGAGGTCGACCCGCGGCTGGCCCGCGAGACCGCCAAGACGATAGCCGAGGCCAAGCAGCTGTGGTGGCTGGTCGACCGGCCGAACCTGTTCATCAAGATCCCGGCCACGGCCGAAGGGCTCCCCGCCATCACCGCCACCCTCGCCGAGGGCATCAGTGTCAACGTCACGCTCATCTTCTCGCTGCAGCGGTACAGCGAGGTCATCGACGCCTATCTGGCAGGCCTCGAGCAGGCGGACGAGAACGGGCACGACATCAGCCAGATCGCCTCGGTCGCCTCGTTCTTCGTCAGCCGGGTGGACACCGAGGTCGACATGCGGCTGGACAAGCTCGCCACGCCAGAGGCCGAAGCGCTCAGGGGCAAGGCCGCGGTGGCGAACGCCCGGCTCGCCTACGAGCTGTTCGAGCAGAGACTGGCCACGCCTCGCTGGGCAGCCCTGAAAGCCAAGGGCGCCAAGGTGCAGCGCCCCCTCTGGGCGTCCACGTCCACCAAGGACCCGCGCTACCCGGACACGATGTACGTTGTCGACCTCGTGGCCAAGGACACGGTGAACACGATGCCGGAGGCGACCCTGCACGCCACCGCCGACCACGGCGTGCTGCAGGGTGACACGGTGCACGGCTTCTACGAGCAGTCGCACAAGGTCTTCGCTGACCTTGAGGAGCTCGGGATCAGTTACGACGACGTGGTGCAGGTGCTCGAGGATGAGGGCGTGTCGAAGTTCGCCGTCTCGTGGAACGAGCTGCTCGAGACGATCCGGACTGAACTGAGCCTGAACGCCTGAACCGCGCAACGGCAACCGCGCAAGGGACTGGAGGTTCCGCATGACGATGCCGAACGTCGGCGTCCGGGGTCCGGCGCCGGCGAATCCGGGCGTGATCGCGAGCGCCGACGAACCGGACAATCCGCTGCGGGATCCGCGAGACCGCAGGATCCCGCGAGTGGCGGGCCCGTGCGTCATGGTGATGTTCGGCGTCACCGGCGACCTGGCCAGGAAGAAGCTGATGCCGGCCCTGTACGACCTGGCCAACCGCGGTCTGCTGCCGCCCGGCTTCTCCCTCGTCGGCTTCGCCAGGAGGGACTGGGAGCACCAGGACTTCGCCCAGGTCACCTATGAGGCGGTGAAGGAGCACGCGCGCACCCCGTTCAGGGAGACCGTGTGGCAGCAGCTGTCGGAGGGCATCAGGTTCGTCCCGGGCGAGTTCGACGACGACGCGGCGTTCGACAAGCTGGCCGAGACGGTCCGCCAGCTCGACGCCGAGCGCGGCACGGGCGGGAACTACGCCTTCTACCTGTCGATCCCGCCGAAGTTCTTCCCGCTCGTGGTGCAGCAGCTCAAGCGGTCCGGGCTGTCCGATCCCGGCAACGCAGGCCCGGCCACAGGAAAGGCCCCGTGGCGCCGGGTGGTGATCGAGAAGCCGTTCGGCCGCGACCTGCAAAGCGCCATCGAGCTGAACAACATCGTCGACGCCGTGTTCCCGGCCCACGCAGTGTTCCGCATCGACCACTACCTGGGCAAGGAGACCGTACAGAACATCCTGGCGCTGCGCTTCGCCAACACGATGTACGCGCCGATCTGGAACCGGGGGTATGTGGACCACGTGCAGATCACGATGTCGGAAGACATCGGCATCGGCGGCCGGGCCGGCTACTACGACGGGATCGGCGCGGCGCGCGACGTCATCCAGAACCACCTGCTGCAGCTGCTCGCGCTGACGGCGATGGAAGAGCCTGTGTCGTTCGACGCGGACTCACTGCGCCAGGAGAAGGAGAAGGCGCTGTCCGCGGTGCGGCTGCCCGCCGATCTCGCGGCAGGCACCGCGCGCGGCCAGTACGCGGTCGGCTGGCAGGGCGGTCGCCAGGTGATCGGCTACCTGGAGGAGGACGGCATCCCGCCGGACTCGCGGACCGAGACCTATGCGGCCGTGCGGCTCAACGTGGACACCCGGCGCTGGGCGGGCGTGCCGTTTTACCTGCGCACCGGCAAGCGGCTGACCCGGCGCATGACGGAGATCGCGCTGATCTTCCAGCGCGCCCCGCACCTGCCGTTCGCCGCCACCGACACCAAGGAGCTCGGCAAGAACGCCATGGTCATCCGCGTCCAGCCGGACGAGGGGATCACCCAGCGGTTCGGCTCGAAGGTGCCAGGGTCCGCGATGGAAGTACGGGACGTGAACATGGACTTCGCCTACGGCGAGTCCTTCACCGAGTCGTCGCCTGAGGCGTACGAGCGGCTGATCCTCGACGTGCTCATCGGCGACCCGCCACTGTTCCCCCGCCAGGAGGAGGTGGAGCTCTCCTGGCGCATCCTCGACCCGATCGAGCAGTTCTGGGCCGAGAACACCAAGCCGGAACAGTACGTGTCGGGCTCTCCCGGGCCCGCGTCCGCCGACGCGATGATGGCGCGCGACGGCCGCGCCTGGCGCCGCCTCTAAACCGGAAGACCGGAAAGACGACAGACATGACTATCGATCTGACGGACACCACTACCGGGTCCATCGACCGTGCCCTTACCGAGGCGCGGCGACGCCTCGGCGGCATGACGGTGGGCATGGTGCTCACGCTGATCCTCGTGACCGACGAGGAGGGGCAGTACGACGCGATCCGCGCGGCGAACCAGGCTGCACGGGAGCACCCGTGCCGCATCCTCGCCGTGATCACCCGCAGGCCCAAGGCAGATTCCCGGCTGGACGCCGAGATCCGGGTCGGTGAGTCCGCTCCCGGCGAGACGCTGGTGCTGCGAATGTACGGCCCGCTCGGGCAGCACGCGGACTCGGTGGTAGCGCCACTGCTCGTTCCGGATGTTCCTGTAGTGACCTGGTGGCCGGAGAACGCCCCCGAGGTGCCGTCGAAGCACCCGCTGGGCCAGCTCGCCCAGCGCCGGGTGACCGACTCGGCGGCCGCGGAGGCGCCGCAGCAGGTTCTGGCCGGCCTGGCCAGGGCCTACCAGCCTGGTGACACCGACTTCGGCTGGACTCGCGCCACGCCCTGGCGGTCGCTGCTGGCGGCCACCCTCGACCAGCAGCACCCCAGGCTGGACGCCGGTGAGGTCCAGGCGGAGCGGGACAACCCGACCGCCGAGCTGATCACCGCCTGGCTTGGCCTGCGGCTGGGCATCCCGATGCGGCGCACCGTCTCCGCGGGTCCTGGCATCACCAGCGTCGCGTTCGCCACGTCGGATGGCGACATCGCGATCAGCCGGACTGACGGCCGCACCGCCACGCTGTCCTGGCCGGGGCGGCCGGACCGTATGGTCGCGCTGCACCGCAGGGAAACCGCCGAACTGCTCGCCGAGGAGCTCCGCAGGCTTGACCCCGACGACGTGTACGCGGAGACGCTCAGCCAGCTCGGGACCGGGAACGCCGAAGGCGATGACCTGGACCGGGCGGACCAGTGAGCACCCCGGAGATCCTGGTCCACGTCGACGAATCGCTGCTCGCGCGGGCAGTCGCCGCCCGGCTGGTGACCCGGCTTGTCGACGCGGTGTACGCGGCTGGGCACGCGAACCTCGTGCTCACCGGGGGCGGCATCGGCACTGCGGTGCTCGCCGAACTGGGCGTCGCGCCCGCGCGGGACGCGGTGGACTGGCCGCGGGTCGACTTCTGGTGGGGCGATGAGCGTTTCGCCCCTACCGGGGACCCGGACAGGAACGAGACAGGGGCGCGGTCGGCGCTGCTCGACAAGATCAACGTGGACCCGGCACGCGTCCATCCGATGCCCGGCCCGGACGGCCCGGACGGTGACGATCCGGAGGCGGCCGCGGCGCGGTACGCTGCCGAGCTGGCCGCCGCGACCCGCCCTGAGGACCACGGCCCGGTCCCGTCGTTCGACGTGCTGATGCTCGGCATCGGCCCGGAAGGGCACGTAGCCTCGCTGTTCCCCGGGCTGCCCGGGGTCTATGACATGCGGCCGGTCGTCGCGGTGCGCGGCTCACCCAAGCCGCCGCCCATCCGGATTTCGCTGACGTTTCCCACGATCCAGGCGGCCCGCGAGGTCTGGATCCTCGCCTCAGGCGCTGAGAAGGCCGACGCCGTGGCGCTCGCGCTGTCCGACGCGGGCCCTGTCCAGGTGCCCGCCGCCGGCGCGCGCGGCCGCCAGCGGACGCTGTTCCTGGTAGACGAGGCGGCAGCAGGCAAACTGCCGCCGGATATCGGCAGGCCCGGAGCCCACTAACCGCGCGTCAGCTCTGGGGTGACGATTTCGCGGCATGCGCCGCGCAGATCCCCGGCCAGGTCTGCCCGCAACTGCCGGACGCACTCGTTCCGTGACTGACATGGCTCAAGATCAGGGCGATCGCGATCATGGAGACAGTCGTGAGACTCCAGACAGAGACGAATGCGCGCGCGAGCACTGCCCTGGAGAGCCTTCTGCGCAGGCGCCGCAGGGGCCGCCGCGACGGCATCGCCTCACCCGAGACCAGCCGGTTGAATATGGACAGAAGCGAGACCAGCGCGGGAGCGGTTCCTGCGAGTTCCTCGGCGACCCGGCTCAGGATCCGCTGCTCTCGTTCGTTCAGGCTCAGGACTGCCTCCCTGGCTGCGCGTGGCGATGTGCTGGCTACGGGCGTCAGCCGGACTCGGGCTTGTTCAGGAGGCCGTGCTCGCGGAGCCATGTCATGAGGTTTCCGCGGCCCGCGAACGCCAAGCCAGCGGCAAGGCATACCGGGGGGACGGCGGAAAGGATGTAGCGATAGCTGAAGCCGGCCGTCATTGGCGGCAGCACTATCAAGGCTACCCCGGTCAGCCAGGGTAGGAAGGCAAGACCGCCCCAACCGGTACCGGGCACACGCGTCTTGCGTCGTATACCGAGGGCGACGCCGACGGCGCCCGCCAGCACGAACAACAGCAGGAACGGCCCGCGCAGGTAAACGACGCCCTGGTATACCCACAAGAACCTGGCCCAGGGCTGGACCACGGACGGGCGCCCGTAGTTGGCGCCCCCGTAGTCTTCAGCCGCCCGGGTGTTCGTCGCGTCGGTGGTCACCCAGCCGGGTACCGTCGCCACAGTGGGCTCGAAGCGGAACAGCGAGCCTGAGCCCTCCACGTTGCCTGTCGGGTTGTCCTCGTTCTCCCGTTCCCAGCCGAATGTGGTCAGCGTTTCCGTGATCACCACCCGGGCGTAGTCGAGCGGCTGGGCCTCGATCGCACGCTCGGCGAACTTCATCGTCAGCGACTCGATCTGCGGGGTGAAGCGGTAAATGTTGTTGACGCCGGTCAGCGCCGCCAGCGGCGTTTTGTTCGACCACAGGTACTCCTGTGAGTTCGGGCGCTCAGACGGCGGCCTGGGGTCGCACAGCACGCGCAGGTCGGCCGGCGGGTTCATCTTCGAGCATTCGGCGAAGCTCTGCACCCGGCTGTAGAGGAACGTCCCTGTCGACTCGTTGAGCGCGTACTGTCCGGTGTGGCTGTGGAACCACACCATGTATCCGCCGATCGGCACCAGCCCGGCCACCGCGGTCGCCGCGATGCGGCGCCACCCCATGCGCCGCAGCAGCATGCCGATGACGATGAGGACCAGCAGTATCTCCCCGACGTTCCGTACGGTGGCCGCGTATCCGGCCGCCACGCCGGCGATCACCGCGACGACCAACGGCGGCCGGTCCCACCAGCACAGCAGGATCAGCACCCCGGTGACGAGCGTGCAGAACAGCACGTCCGAGGCGATCATGTGCTCGAGCTGCAGCTGGAACACGTCGAAGAGCACTGGCAGCGCGGGGATCGTGGCGCCCCACCACGTCAGCCCGCGATGGTGCAGCACGGCGTACAGCCCTGCGCCCATCGCCAGCCCCATCAGCGCCTGCAGCCCGGTGACCAGGCTGAGGCTGTGGAACGGCAGCAGCAGGTACAGGAATAGCGGGTACCCGCTTGAGCGGACGACGTCCGGCGCCTTGGTGATCGCGTCGGTCATGTAGTTGTAGGAGTCGTTGAAGAACATGGCCGGCGGGTAGGCCAGCATGACGACCACGCGCAGGGCGGCGGCGACGGCCAGGACGACCAGGAACGGGCGGTGAGCCCCGATCAGCCGGCGCAGCCGTGCGGCGGCCGACGCATCCGGGCGCGAGGCATCGGAGTCATCGGTCACCGGATCGGCGACGCGGTCGTTTACAGGCATCGCACCAGACTTTACAAGAAGCGAGGGCCTGGACTGGATGCGGTTCGGTTCTTCCGGCGGCGTTTAACGCCGGCGGGCGAGCGAAATGAACACCAGCGCCACGATCAGCGCGACAGTCGGCGCGATGATCGCGTGCGACGACTGGCTGGCGAGCGCGAGCACGATCCACAGCGCTATCAGGGGAAGGAAGGCAACCGGCCGGTGCCTGCGCCTTGCGGGTGGCAGCATCCCGCTGCTCCTGGGCGGATGTGCCTGGAAGGCGGGCGTGGGCGTGGGCGTGCGCCCGGGTATGTCGGAACCCAGAACAGGCTGGACTGGCAGGTCTTCTGTCAGCTTCCGCAGGTCGCCCCACGTCTTGCCCGCGTAGGCGGCCGTCATGCGCTCGTCGAACTCCTCCAGGGTGAGCCTGCCCGCGGTGTAGCCGTCTCTGAGCGTGGTCACCACGGCATCGCGGTCCTGGTCTGACGCGCGGATCATGTGATCGCTAGCCATCGGCAGACCTTCCTCCGGCTTCGTGCAGGCGTTCCTCTATGGTACCCGGCGGCTTTCATTATGATCTGCCCATGCCCGCCCTCCCCCCGACCGGGAATCACCTCATCGTCTGCGGGGACGGCCCGCTCGCCTACCGGATAACCCTCGAACTGACCTCGCGCTACGGCGAGACGGTCGTCGTGGTGCTCCCCTCGCTGCTGCGCAACCACGGGCCGCAGATCGGCGCGCTGTCCGGGGTCACCGTCCTGGAGCGCGAGGAACTGACGACCGAGACGTTCGCCGAGACCGGCGTGGCGTCGGCGCGCGCCCTCGCCCTGGTCGGCCAGGACGACATGGACAATTTCCACGCCGGCCTGCGCGCCCAGGAGCTCAACCCGGACCTGCGGCTGGTCATGGCCGCCTTCAACCGCAGGCTCGGCGAGCATTTCCGCGGCTTCTTCACCGACTGCACGGTGCTGTCGAGCAGCCAGATGGCCGCGCCCTCGTTCGTCGCCGCCGCGCTCGGCGAGCCCGCCCCCAGCCATGTCCGGGTGTCCGGGCGCACGCTGTACCTCGCCAGGCGGGCCGACGTTCCCGCCGGGCACGTGGTCTGCGGGCTTGAGGTACCCGACGACCCCGCCGGCACGACCCAGCTGATCGCGCCGGAAGCACTGTCAGACGTCCCGGACGGCCTCGTCCTCGCGGTGGCGGACGGGACGCCGCGCGATCCGCTGTCGCGGAAGCGGCACCCCGTGCGCGCCTTTCTCGGGATCGCACGGCGGCTGGCGTGGAACAAGTTCGGCCTGGTCTTCGCGGTTCTGCTGATGGTGGCAGTGGCCGGCTTCCTCCTGCTGCTCCAGGTTCGCATCTACTCGGCCACCGACGCGGTCTACCTCACGATCATGGACATCACGGGGTCCGCGCTCACCGGCTACAAGATCACCGGACCGGAGAAGCTGTCGCAGATCCTGCTGACCATCGACGGGATGGCGCTGCTCCCGCTCGTGACCGCGATCATCGTGGGCGCCCGGCTGACCGCGTCGATCCGCGGGGATCGGCGGCCGCGCGGCGGCCACGTGATCGTCGCGGGGCTCGGCAACGTGGGCATGCGGGTGGTGGGCGAGCTGCATGATCTTGGTTTCGACGTCACTTGCATCGACCGGAACCCCGAGGCCCTGGGTATCCCGCTGGCGCGCCGCCTTGGCCTGCCGGTGGTGCTCGGCGAGGCGTACCGTGAGGAGACGCTGCGCGCGGCGGGCGTGGGGAACGCGAATGCGCTTGTCTCGGTGACGAGCAGCGACATCGTGAACCTCGAGACCGCGCTGCAAGCCCGTGCGATGCGCGAGGATCTGCGCATCGTGCTTCGGCTGTTCGACGACGACCTCGCCCAGCGGGTGCAGAAAACTATCGGAAACGTTGTCTCCAGGAGCGTCTCCTACATGGCGGCGCCGGCGTTCGCGGCGGCACTGCTCGAGCACCAGGTGCTGCGCACGATTGCCGTCGGCAGGCATGTGCTGCTCATCGCCGATGTCCGGGTAGAGCCAGGGGCTGACATCGCGGCACAGTCCGTCACGGAACTCGAAGGCGACGGCCTGGCACGGGTCCTCGCGCTGCAGGTACGCGGCACCCACCGCTTCGACTGGGCGCCGCATCGCGGCTACCTGCTGGCGGCCGGCGACCGGGTAATCGTGCTGGCGACCAGGGCCGGCCTGTCCAGGTTCCTCGCCGGGAACCGGCCGGTCATCCCCTCCTTATGACTGGCGCGTCATAGTTAGCCGATAATTGGGACTCGCGAGGCGGTTACGGGCGCGTTACGCTATTAGCGGAACTTTCATCCTGGTTGTTTATGGGCCAGGAGGGAAGCCAGAGATTAGGCGCAGATCGGGATCAAATCGGACCTACGGGCGTGGCGCGTGGTTTAGCCCCGCAAGGCCGGGATATGGTTCCGCTACTGCTGATCCATGCGCCCGGACGACGGCGGCGGGAGCAAGCCGGCGACCGGGCTTGTCAAGCTCGGAGGCATTATGAGCGTCAGCGAGGACCGTACAACACAGCCCTCCGTTCAGCCCGCCGCTCCCGCGTCGGGAATAGCTGACCCAGCCCCGCTCGGGCTGGGTGCGTTCGCTCTTACCACGTTCCTGTTGTCAGCCAGTAACGCAGGCTGGATGACGGCCGCTACCGGTGCCGCGTTCCTCGGATACGCGTTCGCCTACGGCGGCCTCGCCCAGCTGCTCGCCGGCATGTGGGAGTTCCGGAACAGGAACGTCTTCGGAGCCACCGCATTCTCCACATACGGCGCGTTCTGGATCGGCCTGTTCCTGTGGGTCAAGTTCGTGCAGTCGACCCCGGCAACCACCGCGGATGTTCACGACCTCGGGTGGATCTTGCTCGCGTTCGCGATCTTCAACACCTACATGCTGATCCTGTCCACGCAGGTGAACCTGGCGGTCTTCGCGGTGTTCCTGACCCTGGAGATCACCGAGATCATCCTCTTCATCGGCTTCTTCTCGGTGAACAGCGACACCATCAAGGCCGGCGGATACCTCGGCGTCCTGACGGCGCTGTGCGCTTGGTACGCGTCGGCGGCGGGCGTCTCGAACGGCGTCGCCGGCCGGATACGGCTCCCTGTCGGCAAGGCGCTGCTGTAGCCTGACCGCCCGACAAGGCATTCCCGGTCAGTTCTCCCGTTCGCGCCGGGTACGGTAAGGCGGTCAGCCGGAACCGTACCCGACGCGACGGGAGGATCGGGACATGCACCTGCAAGACGGGCCGCAGCTAGACCTGTCTGAAAAGGTCGCCAAGGTGAAAGCTAAGACGCGGCCGTGGAAGTCGATCATCGCGCTGGGCTTCGCGATCGTGGCGGCTGTCACGTCAGGCTGGGCCCACCACGATTTCAGCCGTTACTTCGACGCCCAGCACGTCCCCAACCAGATCATCGCCGCGGGCTGCGCCGCGGCGTTTTGCGTGTTCGCGTCTATCGCGACCTACGGGCTGGCCGGCAGCGCCCGGTCGGTGCTCGAGCGGCGGACCGGCCCGTCGCACGCCGCGGTCGTCCGGTACGCGCTACTGCTGGTGGGCGGCTTCACCACGCTGGTCATCACCCTGCTGCTGTTCTCCATCCCGGTCGGCCAGCTGGTCCTGGGCGGAGCGCTGACCAGCGTTTTCGTCGGAATAGCCGCGCAGCAGGCACTGTCCAACGTGTTCGCGGGGATCGTCTTGCTGCTCGCCCACCCGTTCCGGGTCGGCGATGCCATCAGGCTGCGGGCGGGCGCGCTCGGGGGAAGCGGCCAGATCGAGGGACGAGTCACCGAGATCGGCATCACCTACGTGCGGCTGGACAGCGGCGGCAGCATCATGTCCCTGCCGAACTCACAGGTCCTCAATGCCATCGTGGGTCCTGCCCCGCCGCCTCCCGAGGAGACCTAGTCGCGGTCCTGGGACAGCCGGCCCGTCACTTCAGTCTCTCTTGCACAGCCATCCTCGTGATGCCCGGTAGTCACCGTCCTGACGCCCCAAGCGTCGTCATTCCAGTCACTCCAGCGGGCTTTGTATGCGTCCGAGCCACTTTCGAGCCCGATTTGTCATGATATGGGATGCCGGACACATACAAAGGCAACGGGAGAGACACGTGTGACAAGGCGGAGCGCTAACCGGAGCCCTGTC